>NZ_JBEOUR010000142.1:0-1051 GCF_040302605.1 Microbacterium sp. NPDC097977 | reverse complement strand
CGCACGGCATCCGTCGCCGCCCACAGCTCGGCCTCGACCAGCGCCTGCTCGGCCCAGCGATGCAGGGCCTTGGTGGCGTGCTGGCTGGTCAGGGTTCCGCGATGCAGCTCGAGATACAGCTCTCCGACCCAGACCGCGGGGTTCGGGATCTCGGCACGCGCGGCCTCGAAGAAGACGTCGGGATGCTCCCACACGACCTGCGCACTGCCCTCGAGGTTCTGCAGGCGCTGCGCCTTCCCGGTCATCTCGCGCGTCGTCCCCCCGCCGCCGTCGCCCCAGCCGACCGGTGCGATCGACCGCGACGACACCCGGTTCTCCTTGAACTGGCGAGAGGCCTTGGCGACCTCCATGCCGCTCAGCTGCGAGTTGTAGGTATCCATCGACGGGAAGTGCGTGAACACCTGCGAGCCGTCGATGCCCTCCCAGAGGAAGCTGTGGTGGGGGAAGACGTTCTGCTGGTTCCAGGAGATCTTCTGCGTGAAGAACCATTCGAATCCGGCACGACGCATCAGCTGCGGCAGTGCGGGCGAGTAGCCGAAGCTGTCGGGGAGCCACACGCCCTTCGAGCGGATGCCGAACTCGCGCTCGAAGAAGCGCTGACCGTATGAGAACTGCCGCACCAGAGACTCTCCCGAGGGCATCACCGTGTCGGATTCGACCCACATACCGCCCAGCGGCAGGAAACGCCCCTCGGCCACGGCGGCCTTGACGCGCGCGTACACCTCGGGCCGGTGCTCCTTGAGCCACGCGTACTGCTGCGCGCTGGACATGCCGTAGAGGAAGTCCGGCTGCTCCTCGATGAGGGTGGTCATCGACGAGGTCGTGCGTGCGACCTTGCGGATCGTCTCGCGCACCGGCCACAGCCATGCCGAGTCGATGTGCGCGTGCCCGACCGCGGAGATGCGGTGCGCGCTCGCCTCGGCCGGAGCGGCCAGCGCGGGCGCGAGACGGGCCCTGGCATCGGATGCGGTCTCGGCGATGCGCTGCAGATCCAGCACGTCGAGCGCGTCATCCATCGCCTGGAGGATGCGCATGCGGCGGGGCGACGTCG
>NZ_JBEOUR010000141.1:0-1093 GCF_040302605.1 Microbacterium sp. NPDC097977 | reverse complement strand
CGACATCGGGGTGAGCGTCGTGCAGGCTCCGGATCATCGTGTGCAGTTCCTCAGCCGAAGGGACGCCGTGGAGGTCGATGAACCTGACGGTGATGCCGGTGGCGTCCGCCCAGTCCGCGGCCGCGTCGGCGGCGAGCCGCGCCCACATCTGATCGATCATGGGCCGCACCACGGCGATCGACGTCGCTCCGCTCGCACGCAGCCGATCGAGCAGCCGATCCATCGCGGTGCGATGATCGCCCGCCAGCGCCACGGTGGGTTCGGGCATCCCCGGAGGCACCAGCTCGGAGGTCACGACCGGGCGCCCGGATTCGAGGATCGCACGGGCGAGCTCGTCGTCGCCGATCACATCGGTCATCACGAATCCGTCGACGTGGAGGGTTCGAGCCTTGGACGCGGGGAACTCGGCGGGAATGAGAGACACCGTCAGCTCTCGATCCTCTGTGCTCTGCACGACGCCGACGGCGAAGTTCATGTAGTACTCCATGAAGTTCATGCCGCGAGGCAACCAGAGTCCGATCGAGCCCGCCCGTGCCTGGCGGAGGTTGCGCGCTCCGCTGTTCGTCGAGTAGCTGAGGGTCTGCGCCGCCTCGAGCACCCGACGTCTCGTCTCGGCGGAGACACGACCGGTGCCGGCGAGCGCGCGGGATGCCGTGCCTCGCGAGATTCCGCACAGATCGGCGACGTCCTGCAGCGTCGCGGCTCGTGTCGATGACATCGTGACCTCCCTGTCGATCCTATGTCGCCGCTGGGTATCAATATTGCCCAATCGATTGCGCAATCGATGTTCCGTGCGCCACACTGTCGTCCAACGACCCGCAGGCGTGTTGAGCAGGTCGGCCACCCGACGGAAGGAAAGCACGCCATGACCCAGCAGACGTCTCTTCGAAACGAGGAGCACACCGGCCAGCTGAAGAAAGCAGCCCTCAGTGCGTGGGGGGTCGTCTTCCTCGTCATATCGGCTGCGGCCCCGTTGAGCGTTCTCGCGGGGATCGGACCCCTGGCTGTCCTGATCGGCGGCGTCTCGGCTCCGATCGTCTACGCCGTCGCGGGCATCGTCCTCGCCGTGTTCGCCGTCGGGTTCCTCTTCATG
>NZ_JBEOUR010000140.1:0-1366 GCF_040302605.1 Microbacterium sp. NPDC097977 | reverse complement strand
GGGAAACGCCCGGTTACATTCCGAACCCGGAAGCTAAGCCTCACAGCGCCGATGGTACTGCAGGGGGGACCCTGTGGGAGAGTAGGACACCGCCGGACTTCTTTTAGACAGAAAAGCCACCCAATGTTGGGTGGCTTTTCTGCGTTAACGTGCGCGTCGGTAGCAAGGTCTACCGTGATCGCGCACCGGGCACTGCGCTCAGCGCGTGGGCTGCAGCGGGAACCGCAACGTCACCAGGCTGCCCGCACCCTCGCCGGAGCGGATGGAGACGTCCCCGCCATGAAGCCGCATCACGGTCGTCACGAGTGAGAGCCCGATGCCGGAACCGCTCACATCACGCGCGTTCTGTGCGCGCGCCAGTTCGTCGAAGACGAGGGGGAGCTCAGCCGCGGGGATTCCCCGGCCGGCATCCGCCACCTCGATGAGAGCCCACCCCTCGTGCTCGCGCAGGCGTACCTCGATGGGCCCCGAGGCCGAGTACTTCGCTGCGTTGGTCAGCACGTTGTCGACCGCCAGCGACACGAGGTCGAGGTCGAGGGCGAGCGGAGGCACGGCCCACGGGACGCGGGTCACCGAGAGCGTCACCCGACCTCGCGCCGCAGGCTGCTGGTCGACGAGTGCCTCGATGGCCTCGTTCAGCACATCTTCGAGCACGACCGTCTCCGTCTCGAGTGGCCTGCTCTCGAGCTCTGCGAGCTTGCGCAGATCGCGCACGAGGGTGCTGAGCTTCGTCGCCTGCAGGTCCACTGTGCGCCACGCGTCCCGGTGGTCGCCGTCCTGCGCGGCGACAGCCGTCGCGCGGATCGCGGTGAGCGGGTTCTTCAGCTCATGGTCGAGCCGCGCGAGGAACCGACGGTGCTCGGCGCGCGCCTGGGATGCCGCGGCCTGTGCGGAGGCGGCGCGCGATTCCTCGAGCCGGGCGTTCCAGCGCGCTCGGCCGCGCCGTGCCAGCAGCAGGGACAGCGGCACTGCCGAGACCACGGCCCCGCCGATGGCCACACCGGCCGGGAGCGCGAGGTCGATCGCCAGGATCCTCGGGTCGCCGGCGAGGAGCATGCTGCCGGCCACGGCCGCGCACGCGACGATCGGCACCGCCGTGAGAACCCCGAGGGCGACGTCGGTCACCCGCGTCATACTGCGCTCACTCTCGCGGCGAACTGGTACCCCATGCTCTGCGCCGTCTCGATGAGGCGCGTCTCGGCGTGATTGTCGCCCAGTGCTCGACGCAGTTCCGCGATGCGGTGATCCACCGCGCGGCTCGACGTCGCGAACTCGAAGCCCCACAGCGTCGACAGCAGCCGCTCCCGGGAATGGACCTCCTGCGGGTGCAGCATCAGGTACTCCAGAAGCATGAACGCCTTCGGCG
>NZ_JBEOUR010000139.1:0-1456 GCF_040302605.1 Microbacterium sp. NPDC097977 | reverse complement strand
CCGATTCCTGCCGATCCTCACCACGATCTTCTTCATGGTGCTGTTCATGAACATCACGGGAATCATCCCGTTCCTGAACATCGCGGGAACGAGCATCGCGGCCGTGCCGCTGACGCTCGCCCTCGTGAGCTACATCACCTTCATCTACGCCGGTATCAAGAAGAGCCCGCTCGGCTTCTTCAAGAACGCGCTGTTCCCGTCGGGAGTGCCGTGGCCGGTCTACATCATCGTGACGCCGATCGAGTTCCTCTCGACCTTCATCATCCGGCCCGTCACCCTGATGCTCCGACTGCTGATGAACATGGTCGTCGGTCACATGCTCCTGGTGCTGTGCTTCGCAGCCACCCAGTTCTTCTTCTTCACCGCAGGTGGCGGCTGGGCCGCTCTCGGTGTCGGAACCCTCGCCTTCGGCGGCGCCTTCACTCTCTTCGAGATCCTGGTCGCCGTCCTCCAGGCATACGTCTTCACCGTCCTCACCGCGGTCTACATCCAGCTCGCGGTCGCAGAAGAGCACTAAGCCCACTAGGCACTGAGCGGGTCGGCACCTGCCGGCCCACCCAACGAAAGGAAAAACCCGTGGACGCTACTACGGTTCTCGCAGACATCAACGGTCACCTCGCTTCGGTCGGCTACGGCCTCGCCGCTATCGGCCCGGCCATCGGTGTGGGCATCGTCGTCGGCAAGACCATCGAGGGTGTCGCTCGTCAGCCCGAGCTGGCCGGCCGCCTCCAGGTCCTCATGTGGATCGGTATCGCCTTCACCGAGGCGCTTGCATTCGTCGGCATCGCCGTCGGATTCATCCCCTTCCCGTAATCTCTACCGACTTCTGAAGGAGACAGGATGCTGAACGCTCTTGTCACGAACCTCGCAGCAGAGGGTGAAGCGCACAACCCGCTGATCCCTGCGTGGTACGACATCATCTGGTCGGGTCTGTGGTTCCTCGTCATCCTCATCGTCGTGTGGAAGGTCGCCCTTCCGAAGTTCACGGCGATGCTCGACAAGCGGTCCGCCGCCATCGAGGGCAACATCGCCAAGGCCGACGAGGCCCAGAAGCAGGCTGAGGCCGCGCTCGAGGAGTACACCCGGCAGCTCGCCGAGGCGCGCACCGAGGCCGGTGAGATCCGTGAGGCCGCCCGTGAGGACGGCAAGAAGATCGTCGCCGAAGCCAAGGACACCGCGTCGAGCGAGGCCGCTCGCATCACGGCGACCGCGCACACGCAGATCGAGGCGGAGCGTCAGACCGCTCTCGTGTCGCTGCGCAGCGAGGTGGGCTCGCTCGCCATCGACCTCGCCGGTGGCGTGGTCGGCGAGACGCTCTCGGACGATGCTCGCGCGACGGCGGTCGTCGACCGCTTCCTCGCCGACCTCGAAGCATCCGAGAAGGCGGCTCAGTAATGGGCAGCGCGACCACTCAGGCACTCGCGGCATCCACTCAGGCGCTTGCCGCAGCGAAGGA
>NZ_JBEOUR010000138.1:0-1762 GCF_040302605.1 Microbacterium sp. NPDC097977 | reverse complement strand
GTGCGAGATGCTTACTCGGACTTCTTGGCGTCCTCGGCAGTGGCCTCGGCGGACTCGCCCTCGGCCTGCGACTCGGCGCCGGCCTCGTCAGCGGGAGCCTCCTCGACGGGAGCCTCCTCGGCGGGAGCCTCCTCGACGACCTCGGCGGGCTTCTCAGCCTTGGCGGACTTCTTGGTCGACTTCGCCTTGGGGGTGACGGGCTCGAGGACGAGCTCGATCACGGCCATGGGAGCGTTGTCGCCCTTGCGGTTGCCGACCTTCGTGATGCGGGTGTAGCCACCCTCACGGTCTGCGACGAGCGGTGCGATCTCGGTGAAGAGAGTGTGCACGACGCTCTTGTCGCCGATGACCGAGAGAACGCGACGACGAGCGTGCAGGTCTCCGCGCTTGGCGAAGGTGATCAGGCGCTCGGCGAGCGGACGAAGGCGCTTGGCCTTGGTCTCGGTCGTCTTGATCGACTTGTGGGTGTACAGAGCAGCCGCGAGGTTGGCAAGCAGCAGGCGCTCGTGTGCGGGGCCGCCTCCGAGGCGGGGACCCTTAGTGGGCTTGGGCATAATCGTCTAACTCCTGGTCAGAAGGGTCGGGTATCAGAAGGACTCGTCTTCGCTGCCGCCGTAGAAGTGGGCGCCGTCGAAACCGGGCACCGAATCCTTGAGCGACAGACCGAGCGAGATGAGCTTGTCGCGCACCTCGTCGACCGACTTCTGGCCGAAATTGCGGATGTTCATGAGCTGCGTCTCCGAGAGGGCGACGAGCTCGGAAACAGTGTTGATGCCTTCACGCTTCAGGCAGTTGTACGAGCGGACCGAGAGGTCGAGGTCCTCGATCGGCATCGACAGCTCGCTGGAGTTCACTGCCTCCACCGGTGCCGGGCCGATCTCGATTCCCTCTGCCTCGACGTTCAGCTCGCGAGCGAGACCGAACAGCTCGGTGAGCGTCTTCGCAGCCGACGCGACGGCGTCGCGGGGGCTGATGGCGGACTTGGTCTCGACGTCGAGGACGAGCTTGTCGAAGTCGGTGCGCTCACCCGCACGGGTGGCGTCGACGCGGTAGCTGACCTTGAGCACCGGCGAGTAGATCGAGTCGATCGGGATCTGACCGGCCTCGGCGTACTCGTTGCGGTTCTGCGTTGCGGAGACGTAGCCACGTCCACGCTCGATCGTGAGCTCGAGCTCGAACTTCGCGGTCTCGTTGAGAGTCGCGATGACGAGCTCGGGGTTCTGGATCTCGACACCGGCCGGAGCCGAGATGTCGGCGGCGGTGACTTCGCCCGAACCGGTCTTGCGCAGGTACGCGGTGATGGGCTCGTCGCGCTCCGAGGAGACGACGAGCTGCTTGATGTTGAGGATGATCTCGGTGACATCCTCCTTCACGCCGGGGATGGTGCTGAACTCGTGCAGCACGCCGTCGATGCGAACGCTGGTGACCGCGGCGCCGGGGATCGACGACAGCAGGCTGCGACGCAGCGCGTTGCCGATCGTGTATCCGAAGCCGGGCTCCAGGGGCTCGATGATGAACCGGCTCCGGTTCTCGACGATCTTTTCCTCGGTGAGTGTCGGACGCTGTGCAATAAGCACTCTGTGTTCCTTTCGATCACATGACCGCTATATGACATGTGGTGGGGTGAGGTCTTGAGTTGTGTGAGTCGATGCCCGCGGGGCGGGCGTCGAGCCCCCCCGGCCCGAAGGCGCGGGCGGCGATAAGAGCCGGATCAAAACCGGCGACCCATCGGGGGGGGGCCACCCGTGTGGGCCGGCGGGGT
>NZ_JBEOUR010000137.1:0-2226 GCF_040302605.1 Microbacterium sp. NPDC097977 | reverse complement strand
CCGCTGCCGATCGAGGGTCATGGCCGCCTGTTCACCGTGGTCGGAGATCTCCTCGACTCCCCCGCGGACCCGCTCTGGACCAACCCCACCCTGGGCGCCTGGAAGTGCCGACCAACTGCGAAATCGGCCTGTACCTGAATGACCAGCTGGCAGGCCGGCTGTTCCAGGAACAAGCCACTTCGTTCAACCTGCCGGCGGGCAACCTGTCCTTGCGCCTGAAGCTGCTGCCGGGCCAGTCGCCAGGCTGCCTGCCGGGATTGCTGGCGCCGCCCGCGCAAAACATCACGCTCAAGGCTGGTGACGTGCGCAAATTGCGCATTGCCCAAGGCCCGGACGGCATGTACCTCAAACCCGCCGCCCTCGAATATTAAGTATCCACCCTGTAGGCGCCGGCAAGCCGATGCCTGCAATAAACAGGTGCTTGACCTTCCCCACAGGTCAAGGTTGATCCTAAGGGCGACTTCTCCTGGAGGACTGCCCCATGAATGGATCCACCACCTTTGACCTGCCCATCAGCGGCATGACCTGCGCCAGTTGTGCTGGCCGGGTCGAGCGCGCGCTGGGCAAGGTGCCGGGGGTGCAAAGCGTCATCAGGAGCAGCGGTGCGCGCCGTCCGGGTGCGAGGTCCAGAGCGCCGGCGTCGACGACCACGGGCACCGACCCGTCGAGCAGCGCACGCAGCTCCTGCTCCGCCTCGGGGCTGCGACTCGCGGCATCCGTCCCCGATCCGATCACCCAGGCGCCCACCCGCGCTCCGGCCGCGTGCGCGCTCACCACCGTCTCGGGGCGGCGGGCGATCACGGCATCCGCCGCGCGTCCCTCGCCGATGTAGCGCACGAAGCCGGCACCGGAGCGCCAGGCGGCCTCGACCCCGAGCACGGCCGCGCCGGGATAGGCCGGCGACCCCGTGCGGAGACCGACGACACCGCGGGAGTACTTGTCGTCCTCCGGCCCCGGCACCCGCACCAGACGTGCCGTGTCTTCTCGGGACCACTCGCGCGCATCGGGCATGAGTCCACGTTAGTCCGACGACCCCTGCCCCTCGAGACGGCGCTAGCGTCGAGGGGTGAGCATCCTCTTCTCCCCTCTCAGCATCCGATCCGTCACCTTCCGCAACCGGCTCTGGGTGTCCCCCATGTGCATGTACAGCGCGATCGACGGCATCGTGCAGGAATGGCACCACACGCACCTCGCCCAGTTCGCCTCGGGCGGCGCCGGGCTCATCGTGGCCGAGGCGGCCGGTGTCGTGCCGGAGGGACGCATCTCGCCGCAGGACGTCGGGCTCTGGAACGACGAGCAGCGCGACGCCTGGACGCCGATCGTCGCCGCGATCCATGCGCGCGGCGCGAAGGCCGGCATCCAGCTCGCCCACGCAGGTCGCAAGGCCTCGACCTGGTGGCCGTGGGCCGAGCACCAGGGCTCGGTGCCGCAGTCAGAGGGCGGCTGGACCACGACCGCCCCCTCCGCGATCGCCTACGAGGGCTTCGCAGAGCCCGTCGCGCTCGACGCCGACGGGATCGAGGCGATCGTGACCGGGTTCGCCTCCGCCGCGCGCCGGGCGATCGAGGCCGGCTTCGACGTGCTCGAGATCCACGGCGCGCACGGCTACCTGCTGCACCAGTTCCTGTCGCCGCTGTCCAACCTGCGCGACGACGACTACGGCGGCTCGCTCGAGAACCGGGCGCGACTCCTCCTCCGCGTGGTCGAGGCCGTGCGCGAGGCCGCGGGCGACGGCGTGCCGCTGTTCGTGCGCATCTCCGCGACCGACCATGCCGACGGCGGCTTCACCCCCGATGAGGCCGCGACCGTCGGTGCGTGGGCCACCGACCGCGGCGCCGACCTGATCGACGTCTCGAGCGGTGGTCTGGTCGCGCACCAGCACATCAGCGTCTTCCCCGGATACCAGGTGCCGCTCGCCGAGACCGTCCGTCAGGGCGGGCGCATCCCGGTCTCCGCGGTCGGACTGATCACCGCCGCCGAGCAGGCCGAGCAGGTGCTCGCCGAGGGCGCGGCGGACGCGATCTTCGCCGGCCGCGAGTGGTTGCGCGACCCGCACTTCGCGCTCCGCGCCGCCCACGAGCTCGGTGCCGACATCGCCTGGCCGCCGCAGTACGAGCGCGCGCACTGGCGCTGAGCCCCCGCAGGCGCGAGCATCCGTCAGGTGGGCGGGGCGTTCGTGGAGATCGGTCATGCCGAGCGCTTCATCCACCACGGCGAAGACCTGCA
>NZ_JBEOUR010000136.1:0-2269 GCF_040302605.1 Microbacterium sp. NPDC097977 | reverse complement strand
TTCTCGGCATCGGCGGTCACCACTTCGAACTCGACGCGGTCTCCCTCGCACTGCCCCTCGACCGTGAACTGTCGATCCGCGACGAGCACAGCGGGCCCGGCGATGATCTCGCCCGACGGATCGCTGCCCTCCTCGTACTTGAGGGCGATGCCGACCTGAGTCGCGTCCGTCGTGTCAGGATAGGCGAATGCCTCCGCAGGAGCTGACGTCGCCGACGGCGATGGTGCGGATGTCGATTCCGACGCCGTCGGCTCGGGCGATCCGCCCGAGGTGCAGCCGGTGATCACGCAGGCGAGAGCCACCAGCCCGGTGGGCACGATGGCGACGGCGCGGGTGCGATGGCGAGTGTCCATCGATCCACACTATGAACCCTCGATCGCGGACCACAACGCCTTGCGGGACGCCGCAGATCTGCTAGCGGCTCGGTCTGGGAGTCCCGTGGGAATCGATGCACGACGCTCGGCCCCGCCGATAGCGTCGAGGGATGGATATCGACACGATACGACCTCGGGCTCGCAGTGCACGCATCCTCACGCCGCTGTTCGGGATGGCCGCCACAGCTGCACTTCTGGCCGGGTGCGCCGCCCCCGTCTCGCCGGCCCCGACGGTCACGCAGACGGTCACGACACCCGCCGATCCCACGCCGAGCGCATCTCCCAGCGCGTCCCCGACCGCGGGCGCCACCCCGTCGGGCATCGGAGACGTCGACCTGGGAACCCCATACGACGAAGCGGTGGCGATGGCGGGAGCGACCCCGGCAGAAGCCTGTCCGTGGCTGGCATCCGCCGAGGCCGACGGGTACACGCTGACCCTCCAGCGCCCCGAGATCCCCGAACAGGACCCTGCGGTGGTCGACCTCGTGCAGGTGTCCGCCTCCCCCGCCGAGCTCGAAGGCCGGCCGGCCGTCGGCCCGCTGACGGCCGAGGGAATCGGTGTCGGTTCCCGGATGGACGAGGCGCTGGCCGCGTATCCCGACGCGGTGGAGATCGAGAGCGTCGGCGATCGCCGGTACCTCGCGATCGAGTCGGAAGCCGGCACCGGTTCCGTCTTCCTGACCTACACGGCAGGCAGCGACATCATCTGGGCAGTCACGGCGACGACCCTCGAGAAGCCGCCGTACGAGTCCTGCGGCTGAGTGCAGACGCCGGAGCGGACCTACGGCGTCCGCACCGCCGACCGCCCGGGCGCCGCCTCGCGGACGCGGAACCACATGGTGAGCTCCATCAGCGCCCGGCCGATCATGTCGTGGTCGCCGATGCGGAGGTCGTCGAAGGAGTCTCGGTAGCCGGCGAGCATCTCCGGCTCGGCAGCGACCAGCGGTCGGTACCCCATGGTCCACTGATCGAAGCGTCGCTCGTGCAGCGGCTCTTCGAGGAGCACGCGGACGTCGTTGTGACGCGGGTCCCCTGCGATGTCGGCCATGAGCGCCTCGACGTCGGCGCGCGCGCCTTCGAGGATCTGGATGAACTCGCGCTCGCGGTAGAGCAGCATCCCGGTGATGTTCCGCTCGGCGTTCCTCGCGCGGCTCACGGCGAGGAGGGCGGCCAGCTCGTCGTCGTCGAAGGGGCGGGTCGCGGTGCTGCTGTAGACGAGCGAGACGAGCGAGCTGTGCGGGGCCATCAGAGGATCGCTCCCGGGGTCTCGACCTCGCCGGCGGGAACGGTCACCGCGCCGATCTCCGTCACCGCGGCCATCGCGCGGTGGTGGTCGGGGAAGTCGCCGACGGCGCGCGACGCCGCGTCGAACGCCCGCCATGCCCCGTCATCCTGCCGGTCGACGTACCCGAGGAAGGATCCGTCCTGACTGCCGACGTAGAAGCCGTCGGCCACGCTCGCCCACAGGGGGCGAGAGGTGGCCCGCTCAGGATCGCTCATACCTTCAGCGTACCTGCGCCCGCACCCTCCGGCTCGGATCATCCCGCAGACGGATGCCGATACCTCCGCCGCCCGATGCCGGACCGTCGCCGGGTGGCGATGCTGAGGAGATGAACACACGGACCACCCTCTTCGTCCCCGCTCTGATCGCCGTGGGCCTGCTGTCCCTGACCGGATGCTCCGCCGTCGACAGCATCGTCCACAAGCAGTCCACGTCGACGTTCGACGACGTCGAGGCGTTCCGCGACGGCGCCGACCTCGATGCGAGCTGGGTGCCCGCCGATGCCACCGCGATCACTGAACGCACGTCCACCATCGAGAAGGCGCCGGACGCCGTCATCCTGCTCACGAGCTCGTCATCGCTGTCCGACGAGTGCACAGAGGTCGAGCGTTCT
>NZ_JBEOUR010000135.1:1292-2438 GCF_040302605.1 Microbacterium sp. NPDC097977 | reverse complement strand
GGGAAACGCCCGGTTACATTCCGAACCCGGAAGCTAAGCCTCACAGCGCCGATGGTACTGCAGGGGGGACCCTGTGGGAGAGTAGGACACCGCCGTACTTCTTTTAAGCAAATGGCCACCCATCGTTGGGTGGCCATTTTGCGTTAACACGATCGAGAACAGGGAGCATCATGCCGGAAGAGGAACAGCGCCGTCCGCGTCGCAATGACGACAGTGGATCGCGTGACAGTCGACCTTCCGGAGGGCGATCCGACGGCCGCAGCGGCGGCCCGCGTCGTGAGGGTGGGCAGTCTCGTGACAATCGCGACGGTGGCGCTCCCCGTTCGGGTGGCTACAGCCGTGATGGTGGCGCTCCGCGTTCGGGTGGGTACAACCGCGATGCCCGCGATGGTGGTGCCCCTCGCTCCGGTGGGTACAACCGCGATAGCCGTGATGGTGGTGCTCCTCGTTCGGGTGGGTACAACCGCGATAGCCGTGATGGTGGTGCCCCTCGCTCCGGCGGGTTCAATCGCGATAGCCGTGATGGTGGTGCTCCTCGTTCGGGCGGGTACAACCGTGACATTCGTGATGGTGGCGCTCCCCGTTCGGGTGGCTACAACCGTGATGGTGGTGCTCCTCGTTCTGGTGGCTACAACCGTGACAGCCGTGATGGTGGTGCCCCTCGTTCGGGCGGGTACAACCGCGACGGTGGAGCTCCGCGTTCGGGCGGGTATAACCGCGATAACCGTGATGGTGGTGCCCCTCGTTCGGGTGGCTACAGCCGTGATGGTGGTGCCCCTCGCTCCGGCGGGTTCAATCGCGATAGCCGTGATGGTGGTGCTCCGCGTTCGGGTGGGTACAACCGTGACAGCCGTGATGGTGGCGCTCCCCGTTCGGGTGGCTACAACCGTGATGGTGGTGCTCCTCGTTCTGGTGGCTACAACCGTGACAGCCGTGATGGTGGTGCCCCTCGTTCGGGCGGGTACAACCGCGACGGTGGAGCTCCGCGTTCGGGCGGGTATAACCGCGATAACCGTGATGGTGGTGCCCTTCGTTCGGGTGGCTACAGCCGTGATGGTGGTGCTCCGCGTTCGGGTGGGTACAACCGCGATAACCGCGATGGTGGCGCTCCCCGCTCCGGTGGCTACAACCGCGACAGCCGTGACG
>NZ_JBEOUR010000135.1:0-1193 GCF_040302605.1 Microbacterium sp. NPDC097977 | reverse complement strand
GGCGGCGCTCCCCGCTCCGGTGGCTACAACCGCGACAGCCGTGACGGCGGCGCTCCCCGCTCCGGTGGCTACAACCGCGACAGCCGTGACGGCGGCGCTCCCCGCTCCGGTGGCTACAACCGCGACAGCCGTGACGGCGGTGCCCCTCGCTCCGGCGGCTACAACCGGGATGACCGCGCTCCTCGCCAGGACCGCGACTCGGGTCGTTCGTACCCGCAGCGCGGGGGAGCGGACCGCGAGCGCCCGGTGCAGGCGTCGGGCGATCGGCCGCGATTCAACGATCCGCACATTCCCGACGAGGTCACCGCGCGCGATCTGCACACATCGGCCCGCAACGAGCTGAAGACCCTCAGCAAGGAGAACGCTGATCTCGTCGCTCGGCACCTGGCGATGGCATCCCGTCTGATCGACGAGGACCCCGCGCTGGCGCACGAGCATGCTCTGGCCGCGTCCCGTCGTGCCGGTCGCATCGCGATCGTACGAGAGACTCTCGGCATCACGGCATACGCCACGGAGGACTTCGCTCTCGCCCTGCGGGAGCTGCGGACCTACCGGCGCATCTCGGGCAAGGACGACCAGATCGCCCTCATGGTCGACAGCGAACGCGGCATCGGCCGCCCGGATCGAGCGCTCGAGACAGGTCGCGCGGTCGATCGTACGGCTCTCACCACCCCGGTTCGCGTCTCTCTCGCCATCGCCATGTCGGGGGCGCGCCTCGATCAGGGCGACCTCGAGCTCGCACTCGGTGAACTGGAGATCCCCGAGCTCGATCCGGACCGCGCGTTCGAATGGAGCCCGGCTCTGTTCGCTGCTCGCGCCGCCGTTCTCGAGGATCTCGGACGCACCGACGAGGCGGAGTTCTGGGCGCATCGCGCTGAGGTCGCCGCCGAGGCGCTGGGCGTCGACGAGGCCGGCGATGAGGAGATCATCATCGAGGACGGCCTCATCGAGGGTGACTTCGACGGTGACGAGGATCTCGACGCAGACGCAGACGCAGACGCAGACGCAGACGCAGACGCAGATGCAGATGCAGACGACGATGCAGAGGCCGAGTCCGACGCTGATGCGGACGCAGACGCAGACGCGGCAGGGGTCGTCGACTCCGAGCCGACGGTCGAGGACGAGGTTCGTGAGCTGCTCGGCGAGGACGACGACGAGTCCGAGGAGTCCGTCGACTCCGACGCGTCTTCGAC
>NZ_JBEOUR010000134.1:0-2926 GCF_040302605.1 Microbacterium sp. NPDC097977 | reverse complement strand
GTGGAACCAGGCGTTCACCGGCGTCGAGGGTGCTCCGGCGACCTCCTTCCCTTCGCCCGCCTACACGACGGTCGACACGACGGCGGTGAGCCGCGAGAAGCCGTTCCTCTACGTGGACGACGCGGGCGACTGGCAGGTCTTCGCCCCCGCTCTCGCGCAGGACAGCCGGGGTGCGAGCTGGTCGGACGGTACGCCGGAAGGCGACTCGCGGCCCATCGGCGACTTCTTCATCGCACAGCCCGACGACAGCATCGCGACGATCAACGCGGCACTCGCCGGGGGCCGCGACCTCATCCTCACCCCGGGCATCTACGAGTACTCGTCTCCGATAGAGGTGACCCACCCGGACACGATCGTCCTGGGCATGGGATACGCGACCGTCGTGCCCACGGCCGGCGAAGCCGCCGTCGAGGTCGCCGACGTCGACGGCGTCCGACTCGCCGGATTCACGGTCGAAGCGGGTGTTCCGCAATCCGACGTCCTGATCCGGGTCAGCGATCGGGGCGCCTCGGGGGATCATGCGGCGAACCCCACGAGCATCCAGGACGTCTATGTGCGCATCGGCGGCGCACGGGAGGGAAGCGCGGTCACCTCCCTCGAGGTCAACAGCGACGACGTCATCATCGACCACATCTGGATGTGGCGCGCAGATCACGGCGCGGGCGCCGCGTGGGACTCGAACCGGGGCGACCACGGTCTCGTGGTGAACGGCGATGACGTCTCGGCATGGGGACTGTTCGTCGAGCACTATCAGAAGAACCAGGTGATCTGGAACGGGAACGGCGGCAGCACCTTCTTCTATCAGAGCGAGCTTCCCTATGACCCACCGACCCAGGCGGACTGGATGGACGGCTCGCGGAACGGCTATGCCTCGTATCGAGTCGCCGATACGGTGACCACGCACACGGCGACGGCGCTGGGCGTCTACTCGTTCTTCACCTCGGGCGCACCGATCGACGTCGAATCCGCGATCCAGGTGCCGTTGCGGAACGGGGTGCAGCTGCACAACATGGTCTCGGTCTTCCTCGCAGGCAACGGCTCGATCAGTCACGTCGTCAACGACCAGGGCGCCGCGCTGGTCGGAGGCTTCGGGACGTCCGTCGTCCAGCAGTATCCCGGGAATGTGCCGGTTCCCGGCGATGTCCTTCCACCGACCGTCACGGTGAAGTCGGGGGCCCAGTTCACGGTGGAGAGCGGCGGCGTCTACGACAGGGTGAGCGTCAAACTGCACGATGCGGGCAAGATCGACAAGGTCACCATCAACGGCGTCGTCAAAGACCTCGTGAACGATGCCTGGTCGGACGTGAACGGCATCAGGCCAGGCGTGTTCGGCGCCGTGCGGGGAACCAACACGCTCGTCGCCTACGACGTCGCCGGCAACGCGAAGACCTTCACCTTCGATCTCCGCTGAGGGTCGGGGATGCCTCCGGGGCCGGGGGCATCCCCGTCACCGGTCGACGCTCTCAGTCGAGCAGGCTGGTGATCGCGGGGTCTCGTCGCGCGTAGTCGGCGGCGGTGGTGAGGATCACATCGCGCATCGCGGCGACGGCGACCGCGGGGGTGACGTCCGCGCGGTGCGCGAGACTCACGGTGCGCCGCATCATCGGGTGCGTCAGCCGCACCGAGCGCAACGCCGGCTGGTCGAACAGCACCATCGCGGGCACGACGGCGACGCCCACTCCTCGTTCGACGAAGCGGAGCACGGCATCCATCTCCGCCCCCTCGAGGACGTGCTTCGGGGTGATGCCCGCAGAGCGGAAGGCCGCGTCGGTGGTCGCGCGCAGCTCGTAGGTCTCGTCGAGGGCGATCAGCGGAAGCGTGGCGAGGTGCTCGAGGCCGATCGCGGGGGTGATCGCGACGGGAGGCTGGGATGCCGCGGAGACCACGACCAACTCCTCGGTGAGCAGAGGCATGCGCGTCAGGCTGAATCCCGACGGGGGTGGGCCCGTCGACTCGGTGATCAGCGCGATGTCGACGGCGCCGACCGCGAGCTGATCGACGAGAAGCCGTGACCCGCTCTCGTCCAGGTGCAGGTCGACACCGGGGTGGGCCGCATGGAACGCGCTGATGGCCTCGGCGACGAGGCTGATGCACAGGGTCGGGGGAGCACCGAGGCGCACGCGTCCGCGTCGGAGCCCGGCGAGCTCGCCCATCTCGTCGCGGATGGCCTCCGCTTCGGCGAGCATCCGCTGAGCGCGGGGGAGCAGCGCCTCGCCGGCGGCGGTGAGCGCGATGTGGCCGCGCGCGCGGTGGAACAGCTCCGCGCCGAGTTCGCGTTCGAGGGTCGAGATCTGCCTGCTCAGCGAGGGCTGGGCGAGGTGCAGGTACTCGGATGCACGCGTGAAGTGGCCGAGGCGGGCGACCTCGACGAACCCGCGGAGCTGCTCGAGGTTCATACTTTCAGTCTATCGATACGAGCAGAACTATGCATTGGACGGCATGAGGATGTCCTAACTAGCGTTGTGCCCATGACCTCACGCGAACGGCAGATCTCCACCACGGTCCTCGTCATCGGCACGGGAGGCTCGGGGCTCCGGGCGGCGATCGAGATCGCCGAGCACGGCGTCGACGTGCTCGCGGTCGGCAAGCGTCCGCGGCAGGATGCGCACACCTCGCTCGCCGCCGGTGGCATCAACGCCGCTCTCGGAACCATGGACGAGGCCGACAGCTGGCAGCAGCACGCCGCCGACACCATCAAGGAGAGCTACCTGCTCGCCAACCCGCACACGGTCGAGATCGTGACGCAGGGGGCCGAACGAGGCATCCGTGATCTCGAGCGCTGGGGCATGGACTTCGCCCGCGAGGACGACGGCCGCATCTCGCAGCGGTTCTTCGGCGCCCACACCTTCCGCCGCACGGCCTTCGCCGGCGACTACACCGGCCTCGAGATCCAGCGCACCCTCGTGGCCAAGGCCGAGCAGCTCGA
>NZ_JBEOUR010000133.1:0-2987 GCF_040302605.1 Microbacterium sp. NPDC097977 | reverse complement strand
GGCGGATGCAGTCAGCATCCGCCCCCTCGGTGTATCCGCGTCGGCTCAGGCGTGCCCGAGCTCCCGCTGCTGCTCGATCGCGAGGGCGATGTCCTCTTCTTCGATGCGCCAGTCTCCGGTCGCCAGGTAGATGACCTTCTTGGCGACGGCGACCGCGTGGTCGGCGAAGCGCTCGTGGTAGCGGCTGGCGAGCGTGGCGTCGACGGTCGCGGTGGCCTCGCCCTTCCAGTTGTCGCTGAGCACCTTCTCGAACACGCTCGCGTGCAGCTCGTCGATGTCGTCGTCGGTGTTGCGGATGGTGTCGGCGAGCTTCAGGTCCTGCGTGCGCAGCAGCTCGGAGAGCGTGCGGGAGATCTCGACGTCCAGCTCGCCCATCTTCGTGAAGGTGCCCTTGAGGCCCTTCGGGATCGCGCGCTCGGGGAAGCGGAGACGCGCGAGCTGCGCGATGTGCTCCGACATGTCGCCCATGCGCTCGAGCGAGGCGCTGACGCGCAGCGCCGTGACGACCACGCGGAGGTCGCGGGCGACCGGCTGCTGGCGGGCGAGGATCTCGATGGCCTGCTCGTCGAGGGCGACGGCGAGCTCATCGATCTTGGCGTCGTCGGCGATGACCTCTTCGGCCAGCTCGACGTCGCTCGTGGCGAACGAGCGGGTCGCCTTGTCGATCGAGACCGTGACGAGGTCGGCGATCTCCACGAGCTGGGACTGCAGATCCTCGAGGGACTGATGGAAGACTTCGCGCATGTCGGCGCAACCTTTCGTTCGGGTCTCGGCTGTGGTGTCAACGCGAGACGGCTGGGTCGTCCGCGCGGGGAGAGCACAGCGCTCCCGCACAGGCCCGAAAGCGATTGTCTGCTCCGAAGGTTAACGAACGGTGCCCAGCACGTGAATAGTACTTCTCGCCTTGTGGTCAGCGCGGGCGAACCCGCCGAATAGCGGGTGAACGCCCTCTACGCTGAGGGTATGACCCTGCCGCAGATCGCGCTGCTCGCACTGGCCGTCGGCCTCGCGATCGGTGTCGGACTCTCCCTCCTCGTGGCGTGGGCGTATCGCGCGAGGGCCCGGGTCGCCGATGAGTCCTCGCTGGTCGTCCCCGACGGCGTCACCGCGGTGTTGGGCAGCATGGACGACGCGGCCTGCGTGGTCGACTCCTCGGGTCTGGTCCTCGCGGCCTCCAGGGCGGCGTCGCGCTTCGGCATCGAGGTCGGTGCTCCTCTCGAGAACCCCGAGCTGCGCCAGCTCGTGCGGGGCGGACGCGCCGAAGGCGGATCCGCCTCCGAGTCGCTGCGTCTCACCCGCGGCGGTCTGAGCCTCGATCCGCGGCTGGTGTCGGCCCGCGCGAGTGCGATCAGTCCGCGGATGACGCTGTTGATCATCCGCGACGTCACCGAGCAGGAACGCCTCGACCAGATGCGCAGGGACTTCGTCGCCAACACCAGCCACGAGCTGAAGACCCCGGTGGGTGCGGTCACGCTGCTCGCCGAGGCGATCGAGTCGGCGGCGGACGATCCGGCGCAGGTGCGTCACTTCGCCTCCCGCATCTCCGCCGAGGCCTCGCGGCTCGGTCAGCTCACCGGACGCATCATGAGCCTGTCCCGCCTGCAGGCCGAGGACGCCCTCTCCGACGTGCGGCCGGTCGCGATCGACGAGGTGCTCGCCACCGCGCTCGAGGCGCACGTCGTGCAGGCGGACTCCGCGGGCGTGGAGATCGCGCGAGGCGGCGACCGCGGCGTCTGGGTGCGCGGTGACTCCCAGATCCTCATCGAGGCCTTCGGGAACCTCATCGCGAACGCCATCGCCTACTCGCCGAAGGGCTCCAGGGTCGGCATCGGCGTGAAGGTCGACGACGGCGTCGTCGAGATCGCGGTGTCCGACCAGGGCATCGGCATCGCCGAGGGCGACCGCGAGCGGATCTTCGAGCGGTTCTACCGCGCCGACGAGGCGCGCTCGCGACGCACCGGCGGCACGGGCCTGGGGCTCGCGATCGTCAAGCACGCGACCCAGCGACACGGCGGCGAGGTGCGGCTGTGGTCGCGACCGGGTCGGGGGTCGACCTTCACCATCCGGCTGCCGAGGATCGATGCTCCCCCGAGGATCGACACGGACAAGAAGAACAAGAAGAAGCGCGAGCGCAAGGCGGCCAAAGCCGCGGCCCGCGTCCGAAACGGAGAGCACGCATGACACGCATCCTTCTCGTCGAAGATGAGCCCGATCTCGCCGACCCGCTGGCGTACCTGCTGCGCCGCGAAGGGTACGAGGTGGAGATCGCCGAGGACGGCCCCGGCGCGCTCACGGCGTTCCGCGAGCGCGGCGCCGACGTGGTGCTGCTCGACCTGATGCTCCCGGGGATGCCGGGAACCGAGGTGTGCCGCCAGATCCGCACGACGTCGGCGGTGCCGATCATCATGGTCACGGCCAAGGACTCGGAGGTCGACATCGTCGTCGGGTTGGAGCTCGGCGCCGACGACTACGTCACCAAGCCCTACTCGTCGCGCGAGCTGCTGGCCAGGATGCGTGCGGTGCTGCGCCGCGTCGTGCAGGCCGACAGCGAGCTCGACGAGCGTGTTCTCGACGGCGGTCGCGTCTCGCTCGACATCGACCGGCACACGGTCTCGGTCGCCGGCGCGCAGATCAACATGCCCCTGAAGGAGTTCGAGCTGCTCGAAGTGCTGATGCGCAACTCCGGGCGCGTGCTCACCCGCGGGCAGCTGATCGACCGGGTGTGGGGCAGCGACTACTTCGGAGACACCAAGACGCTCGACGTGCACATCAAGCGCATCAGGTCGCGCATCGAGGAGAACCCCGGCGAGCCCGTGATGCTGGTCACCGTCCGCGGTCTCGGATACCGCTTCGAAGGCTGACCCGCGAGCAGACGGCACAGACGGAAGAGGCCGGCACCCCCGCGGGGGGGGCGGCCGCTTCGTGAGGCGGGGGGGGGGGTCACACCGCGGGCGGCCGGGGGGCGGGGTGGGTGGGGTACGGCGGCG
>NZ_JBEOUR010000132.1:0-3059 GCF_040302605.1 Microbacterium sp. NPDC097977 | reverse complement strand
GCCGGAGCTATCGTGCAGCGCGCGCAGAGTTTCGAAGGACTATACGACGATGGTGGCGCATGTGAAGCGAGTGAAGCGAGTGAAGTCAACCAGATGGCCCCTGTTCGCGGCCATAGTCACGACGGCCATTATTGTGGGCATTACGCGTCACTTCGTGATCGAGCTGCAATCGGAATCCATCCAACCTTCGGCGCAAGTAGTCCGCAGTGGTCTCGCTTCAGTTCTCATTTTCATCGTCGGGGGCGTGCCCGCCGCTTTGGTGAGCGAGGCGATTATGCTGCGCACGAAGCCGAACGGCCAGAAATCACTACTCGAATGTTTGCTTTATGCAGTCGCCGGCAACCTTGTTTCGTTTCTGTGCGGGAGCCTTCTGTTGTACTTTCTGATTTGGGACCTCGCCGGACGTATGTTGGTGCTGGGAGCGCTCGCGACCCTCGGCACTATCGCTGTATCGATAGCCCTTTGGTCGGGACAGGCGGGAGAGGCGGGACAGATTAGTGATGCCGATTGAAACGATTCTTCCCAATCTGATCGTCGGGGTTGGCGTATTTCTTTCAGGAATGGCGACCGTGTGGAAGCGCAAACCGCTCAACGAGCTCATGTACAGATCGCAGAAGAGGATGTTCGGGGAAAAAGCGGCGAGTGTGTCGGCGGGCCGGCAGACCCCTTTCATGATGGGCGTCGTGGGTGTTCTCATTGCCGGTCTCGGAGTCGCAATGTTCGCGTTCGGTATTGTTGGGATTATGCAGATGGTCGGGGCGTGAGCTGTTTTGCTGATTTCAGGGATCATCTGTGGAGTACTCGGCATCCTCATTGCTGTCTTTCACAAGCGCTACTGGCGGTTCTTGAGGCGAGCGAGTTATCGCCTCTTCAGCGAGGCGCTCGCAGAAGCGTTGCTGAACCCCGGCGAAAGCCCGAAGATGATTATGTTCGTCGGAATAGACGTCGCACTGATGGGGCTGATTCAGATCGCCTTCGGGTTGGATCTGTTCTGACGGGGTACGTCACCGTGATGGAAGGGCAATGCGCATGCTCTTGACGGCGTTGCGGGTCAGGGCCCTCGGTGCGTCAGTCGATCGCGAGGATCCGCTCGATCACCCTGGCGACGCCGTCGTCGTCGTTCGAGGAGGTCGTCTCGTCGGCGGCATCCTGCACGATGTCGTCGGCACCGCCCATCGCGACGCCGAGACCTGCCCACCGCAGCATCTCGACGTCGTTGAGGGCATCGCCGAACGCGATGACATCGCCGCGGTCGATGCCGAGGTGCATGCAGAGGCGGGCGAGCCCGCTGGCCTTGGTGACGCCCTCGGCCATGACCTCGAGGAACGGCGCACCCGAGAGTGTCGCTTCGAAACCGTCGAGGTCGAGTGCACGCAGCGCGTCGTAGAGCACCGGTGGCGCAAGCTCCGGATGCCGGATCACGAACTTCAGGCTCGGCGCCGACACCACCTCATCGAGGGGCACGCCGCCCATCGTCTTCGGATCGCGCTTGTGGTCGGTGAGATCCGCGATCTCGGCATAACCGTGCTCGGCGACGAAAGTCTCACCGGCGTCGCGCACGCTCGCGAACAGCAGACCGGGGATGCTCGCCCGCAGCGCCTCGGCCAGCGTGCGGATCGTCTCAGCGGGCAGCTCCTCGGCGAACAGCATCCGCCCGTCTGTGAGATGCACCGCATAGGCGCCGTTGCTGCACAGCGCCCACCCGGCGAAGGCCGCATCGGCGGCGATGGTGCGCAGGCCGATCGGTTGGCGGGCCGTGACCGGCACGACGTGGATGCCGCGGGCCCGGGCCGCGTCGAGTGCCGCCCTGGTGCGCGGGGAGACGGACGACGTGGAGTCGAGCAGCGTGCCGTCGAGGTCGGTGGCTATCAGGCGCATTTCGTCTCGCTTCGCTCGCTCAATGAGAGGGTGCTTTTGTCGGTCGGTGATCGGGATGTTTCGCTCGCTCAATGAGCGGGTGCTTTGGTCGGCCCTTCGTCTCGTCGCCGCTCAGGGCCGGCTCAGGAGAAGATCATGGGCAGGTCGTCGTCGTCTTCGGCCCCGCCGCCCAGGTCGAATTCGACCACCACCGGGACGTGGTCACTGGGCTGCTCGCCCTTGCGCTCGTCGCGGTGGATCGATGCGCCGCTCACGGCATCGGCCAGCGTCTTCGAGCCGAGGACGAAGTCGATGCGCACGCCCTCGTTGCGCGGGAACTTCAGGCGCTGGTAGTCCCAGTAGGTGAAGCCCTCGGGGATGAGGGGACGCACCACGTCGGTCAGCCCCGCATCCTGGAACGCGAAGAACGCCTGGCGCTCCTCGGGCGACACGTGCGTCGAGACTCCCTCGACGATGTCGGGGTCGCCGTTGTCCACGTCGAACGGGATGATGTTGAAATCGCCGACCAGGGCGAGCGGCAGCTCGGGGTTCGCCGCAAGCTCGGCCGCGGTCGCCTTCTTGAGCTCCTCGAGCCAGTGCAGCTTGTACGCGTAGTGCGGATCGTCGAGCGAGCGGCCGTTGGGAACGTACAGGCTCCATACGCGCACGCCGTCGACCATGACGCCGAGCGCTCGGGCTTCGAGCGGAGCATCCGGACCCTCATGCCCCTTCGCGAACCCGGGCATGCCGTCGAACGCGGTGCGCACGTCGGTGACCGGCAGACGGCTCGCGATCGCGACGCCGTTCCACTGATTCAGGCCGTGCACCTCGACGTGGTACCCGGCCTCTTCGAACGGGCCGTACGGGAACTGCTCGGGTTTGCACTTGATCTCCTGCATCGCCAGCACGTCGATGTCTTCGCGCACGGCGAATTCGACGGTGCGGGTGACGCGGGTGCGGATGGAGTTGACGTTCCAGGTGGCCAAGCGCATGCGTCAAGCCTAGTTGCGCCATCGGACGGTGGAGTTGCGACATCGGACGGATGAGTTGCGGTGTCGGACGGCGGAGTCGCGGCATCGGACACGCAGACTTCCCGCCGAACACGAGCCCCGCGCCTCCTACACTGGATGCCGTGACCGCACTCGACGCAGACCGCCAGACACTCCTCGACCTGATCAAGGGTGAGGCGGTGTTCCACGGCG
>NZ_JBEOUR010000131.1:0-3086 GCF_040302605.1 Microbacterium sp. NPDC097977 | reverse complement strand
GCCGAGGAGTTCCCCGAGGCCGCAGAGCTGATCGAGAAGATCAAGCTCGACGACGAGCAGTACGGCTCGCTCGAAGACAAGGTCGTGAACGAGTTCGGCGAGGGCAAGGAAGCGGATGCCGTCGACGCCTGGCTCGAGGAGCACGGCGACGAGTTCGACTGGGTCGTCAGCTGACCTGATTCCGCCCCGTTGGGCGGACTTCTCCCCGATGGGCGGAGGATCTCTCGCAGATCCTCCGCCCATCGCGGCGTTCACCGCCCGACGCAGGAACGGAGGGGAGGGCCGGGTCAGAGGCGCGCCACCGCGACCCGTGCCGCGAGCAGGGGCAGGGTGCGGTCGACCTCGGGCTGCGGGCGGATGCCGAGGGCGTGGGCGAGTTCGAGCGCGAGCGCGGCATGACCCGCGGCGTTGGGGTGGAAGGGATCGTTCATCAGACCCCAGGGCACCGCACCGCCACCGAGGTCGGTGAAGCGCGCGTGCTGGTCGACGAGGATCACGTCGTCTGACGCGGCGACCTCGCGCACGGCATCCGCGAACTCCACGATCCGCTCGCGACCGGGTGCGTTGGAGACGTCGATCGACGGCGGGGTCTGCAGCACGACGATCGTGCCCGCAGCCCGCGCGCGCGTGACGAACTCGCGCAGCGACGCGGCGAACTCCGCCGGCGCGACGGTCGCCAGGCCGGGACCGGTCGCCATGTCGTTGGTGCCGATCATCAGGGTCAGGATGTCGGGGCGCCAGGTCGCGACGCGACGATCCCAGTCGCCGAGGATGTCGGTGAGACGGTGCCCGCTGATCGCCGTGTTGATGACGGCATCGCGGGTGCGACCCAGCTCGCCGCGCACCAGCTCGTGCAGGTGCTCCGCGTAGGTGCGTGCACCCTGCGTGTGCACGAGTCCGTGGGTGATCGAGTCGCCGGTGATGACCCAGTTCAACGGCTCGGAGCCTGCGAGCAGGTCGGTGAGGCGGCGGAGATCGGATGCGGATGCGGGGGATTCGGCGTTCGGCACGCCCTAAAGACTAGCCGCGGCGTCAGTGGGAGACTGGTCTCATGGCTTCCCCACTGCTCGACGACCTTCTCGCCCGCATCGTCGAGAGCGGCCTGCTCGATGATCCGGTCGCCGAGAACGGCCTCGTCTACGGCCGGGCGACGATCGACGCGGCCGGCGCGGTGGTCACGGTCAACGTCGACCCCGAGCTCGAAGATGACGAAGAGAGCTTCGACGCCGACGAGCTGCTCGGGGCGATCAGCCGCATCCTGTCGGTGTCAGAGACGCGGTGGCGTGCGGTGATCGATGAGGTCGCCGACGACATCGACGAGGCGGTCGACGACGAGCCGGTGATCGAGCAGACCGACCTGCGCGACGACCTCGAGGCCACCTCCGCCGTGGTGTTCGCCGATGCGGTGCTGATCGCCTTCGATGCGCCGAAGCAGTTCCCGGACTCCCGGATTCTCGTGCAGCTCGACGACGAGCTCGAGGTCGCCAACATCGAGGTGCGCGATCGCTGAGCGGGCCCCCCTCACAACCACTTCTTGTACTTGAACACTCCGTAGAGGCCGACGGCGAACGCAGCCATCGCGCCGATCGCCATCGGGTAGCCGAACGCCCACTCGAGCTCGGGCATCGCCTCGAAGTTCATGCCGTACACCGTGCCGACGAGCGTGGGGGCGAAGATGATCGCGGCCCACGACGAGATCTTCTTGATCTCGTCGTTCTGCGCGAGTCCGGCCTCGGTCTGCCGCCGCGCGACGAGCGCGGAGTGCACGGTGAGCGCGTTCTCGAGGATCGCCCGGAACGAGTCGACCCGCTCGTTCACGCGGATGACGTGGTCGAGTACGTCGCGCAGCGACCGCTGCAGCTCCTCGTCGATGCGGTACTTCTCGGACCCGCGGCGCAGCCATTCCAGCATCCCGGAGAGCGGATGGACCGCCCGCTGGAAGTTGATCACCTCGCGCGAGAGCTCGTAGATGCGGCGGGAGAGCGCGTCGTCGTCGCTGTCGCCGAAGAGCTGGTCCTCGATCTCGTCGATGTCGTTCAGCAGGCCCGAGACGATGGGCTCGTAGCCGTCGACCACCTCATCGAGGATCGCGTAGAAGACGGCCTCCGGACCCATCGCGAGCAGCTCGGGGTTCGCCTCCATGCGCCGACGGACGGCGGCGAGGTCGGGCGACTCCGCGTGCCGGATCGTCACGACGAAGTCGGGGCCGACGAACAGGTGCAGCTCGCCGAACTCGATCGACTCCTGCTCGTCGCGGTAGCGGGCCGGGCGCAGCACCGCGAAGAGGGTGTCGCCGTAGCGCTCGACCTTCGACCGCTGGTGTCCCGAGAGGGCGTCCTCGACGGCCAGCGGATGCAGGTCGAACTCGCGCGCGACCGAGGCGACCTCCTCGGGGCTCGGACGGTACAGGCCGATCCAGGCGATGCCGCCGTGCGCATCGAGCGACCGGTAGGTCTCGTCGAGGTTCTCGGGGGTCTCCACGCGACGTCCCTGGACGTACACGCCGTTGTCGATGAGGGCCATGGCTGGCTCCGTTCTCGCAGGCGCACGCCCGGACAGAGGGGTCGTGCGCAGATTTCGTCAGGGGGCGGATGACGCCGCCGACGGCTGCGGAGCGGGACGAGCGGATGCGGAGCCGGAGCTCAACGCACGGATGCCGTCAGACGCGACGCAACGAAGGCGGCGTCGCAACTATCACCGGACATCGCCATCACCGCCTCTCGCGCTCTGAAGGGGTCACATGACCCGACGTGCCAGCATACTCCTGCGCGCTGGGCGTGGACTCCGCGGAGCGGACGCCTCAGGCGTCGATGCCGACGAGTTCGGCGCTCCTGCGCCACAGCGCCTCGGCGAGAGCAGCATCCTCGATCATCGGATTGACCCGTCGGGTCAGCACGCGCTCGTCGTAGTACCGCCCCGAGATCCAGGTCTCGTCGGGTGTCCCCTCGGCGAACCAGGTCAGGGTGCGGCCGCCCTTGTCGCTGCTGATGAGCAGCAGGTGCTTGAGCGGCGTGCGATAGACGAGGCGCATGATCGTGCTCGAGTCGGACGCGAAGTTGGTCTGCACGGTGCCGGGGTGGAAGGCG
>NZ_JBEOUR010000130.1:0-3853 GCF_040302605.1 Microbacterium sp. NPDC097977 | reverse complement strand
CGTGCGACCCGCCCGACAGGGCGTACTCCTCTTCCGGCGAGAGCACCAGGCGGTGCCGGAAGAACAGGCCGAAGCCGAGCAGGATGATCGCGTAGACGATCGCGATCGCGATGATCGCGGGGCCGAAGGTGGGGTTCAGCAGGAAGCCGACGAAGATCAGGGCGGCGATCACGAGGGCGATGACCGCACCCGGGATCCCCCACGGGCTGATGTAGGGGCGGTCGACGTTCGGGAACTTCTTGCGCAGGATGATGAACGACACCAGCTGGAGTCCGTAGGCGACGACCGCGCCCCACACGGCGATGTTCAGCACGATCGCACCGGCCACCGTTCCGGCACCCTCCGAGTCGACAGCGGTGAGCACGTCGAGCACGATCAGGGCGACGAAGCCGATCGCTGCGCCGACGGTGAGCGCGACCCACGGGGTCTGGCGCTTACCGGTGAGCGAGAGGAAGCGCGGGTAGTACCCGGCCCGGGAGAGCGAGTACATGTTGCGCCCGTAGGCGAACATGATGCCCTGCAGCGATGCCAGCAGGCCGATCAGCGCGAAGAGCGCGAGCACGGCGGCGAGCTGATCGCCCACGATCGCGCGGAAGCCGTCGAGCAGGGGTTCGCCCGCCGTTCCGGTCGCCTCGGCGCCGATCACTCCGGTGTTGAGGAACAGCACCAGCAGTCCGGTGACGATGAGGGTGCCGCGGGCCCAGAATCCCGCCTTCGGGATGTCCCGGGTGGGGTTGTGCGACTCCTCCGCGGCGAGCGGCAGCTCCTCGATGCCGAGGAAGAACCACATCGCGAACGGCAGCGCGAACAGGATCGGCAGGACGCCGTGCGGGAGGAACGCGGTCTGGCCCTCGTCGGGGACGATGTCCCACAGGGCATCCCACGAGAACGCCCCCGAGAACAGGGCCATGGCGGAGAAGACGAGGATGATGCCGATCGAGATCACCGAGACGACGATCGCGAACCGGAAAGAGATCGCGGCGCCCGCGGAGTTCAGCGCGATGAAGACCACGTAGAGAATGAGGTACCAGACCCAGCCGGGGAGTTCGAGTCCCAGCAGCTCGCTGGTGATGCCGTTCGCATACGACGCCGAGAAGTAGACGATCACCGCCGTGGTGGCGACGTACTCGATGGTCTCGGCCGCACCGGTGACGAGGCCGCCCCAGGGGCCCATGGCCGAGCGGGCGAACGAGTAGGCGCCGCCGGTGTGCGGCATCGCCGCCGCCATCTCGCCGATCGCGAAGATCATTCCGTAGTACATCGCGACGAGGATGGCGAAGGCGATGAGCATCCCGCCGAAGCCCGCGAAGTCGATGCCGAAGTTCCACCCGGAGAAGTCTCCCGAGATCACGGCGGCGACGGCGAGTCCCCACAGCCCCCAGACGCCGGCGGAGCGCTTCAGGGTGCGCTTCTCGAAATAGTCGCTCCCGGCCCGTGTATAGGTCGCTCCGGCAACCTTGCGAGATTCACTGCTGTGCTCAGACATCCGCTCTCCGTTCGCATGCATGCAGGCGCCGGGTGCACCTTGCGGACGATTGTGACAGTCAATGGTGGTTTCGTCTACCTTTAGACCGAGAGTTGATCTACTCTGAGGGCGAAGCCGGTCGGCCGACCGCTTCACCGCACGAGAACGGAGCGTCAGATGTCGGGCAACCTGAGCATCGAACAGCTGGATGCCGGCATCGCCGCCGGCGAGATCGACACGGTGATCGTGGCCTTCGCCGACGCCCAGGGGCGACTGGTCGGCAAGCGGGTGTCGGCGCGGCTGTTCCAGGACGACATCCTGTCGCACGGTGCGGAGGCCTGCGACTACCTGCTCTCGGTCGATGTCGACATGAACACGGTCGACGGCTACGCGATGTCGGGCTGGGACCGCGGGTACGGCGACATGGTCCTCAAGCCCGACGTCGAGACGATGCGCGACATCCCTTGGCTGGCCGGCACGGCGCTGGTCATGGCCGACCTGGTCTGGCAGAACGGCGAGCCGGTCGGCCCTTCTCCCCGTGCGATCCTCGACCGCCAGCGCGACCGCCTCGCCGAGCGCGGCTGGACGGCGTACGCGGGCACCGAGCTGGAGTTCATCGTCTTCGACGACACCTATCGCGAGGCCTGGGCGCGCAGGTACGAGGGGCTGACTCCCGCGACCGACTACAACGTCGACTACAACCTGCTCGCCTCCACGCGCATGGAGCCCCTGCTGCGTGACATCCGCAACAGCATGGACGGGGCGGGGCTGTACTGCGAGGGGGTCAAGGGCGAGTGCAACTTCGGGCAGCAGGAGATCGCGTTCCGCTACGCGGAGGTGCGCGAGACCGCCGACCAGCACGCGATCTATAAGAACGGTGCGAAGGAGATCGCCGAGCAGCACGGCAAGGCGCTCACCTTCATGGCGAAGTTCAACGAGCGCGAAGGCAACAGCTGCCACATCCATCTGTCGCTGCGCGACGAGTCGGGTGCCCCGGTCATGGCCGGCGACGGCGAGCACGGGTTCAGCCCGGTCATGGAGCACTGGATCGCCGGCATCCTGGCCACGCTCCGCGAGTTCACGCTGTTGTTCGCCCCGAACATCAACTCCTACAAGCGTTTCGCCAAGGGCAGCTTCGCCCCGACGGGCGTGGCATGGGGCATCGACAACCGCACCTGCGCGCTGCGCGTGGTCGGCTCCGGCTCGGGACTCCGGGTCGAGAACCGCGTGCCGGGCGGAGACGTGAACCCCTACCTCGCCATCTCGGCGATCATCGCAGGCGGGCTGCACGGCATCGAGAACGAGCTGCCCCTGCCGGAGCGGTTCACCGGCAACGCCTACGAGGATGCGGTCGATCACCTGCCCACGACGCTACGCGAAGCCGCGAGGCTGTTCAGCGAGTCGACGATCGCACGGCAGGCGTTCGGCGACGATGTCGTCGAGCACTACCTGAACCAGGCGCGCATCGAGGTCGAGGCCTACGACGCGGCCGTCACCGACTGGGAGCGCATCCGTGGCTTCGAGCGCCTCTGACCCCGGGCCGCTGATCGGCGTCACCACCTATCTGGAGAGGGCGCAGCAGGGGGTGTGGGATGTGCGTGCGGCGTTCCTCCCCGAGCAGTACCTCACGAGCGTGACCTCCTCCGGTGGCATCGCTCTTCTCCTCCCTCCGCAGGATCCGGATGCCGCGGACGCGGCGATCTCCGGCATGGACGGTCTCGTGCTCTCCGGCGGAGCGGACGTCGCCCCCGAGCTGTACGAGGAGGACCGGCATCCGCTCACCGACCCCGCCCGCGTCGACCGCGACGCGTGGGAGCTCGCGCTGTTCCGCGCCGCGGAGCGGCGGGGTATCCCGGTGCTGGCGATCTGCCGCGGCCTGCAGCTCGTGAACGTCGCGCGAGGCGGCAGCCTCCAGCAGCACCTGCCCGAATCGCTCGGTACCGAGAAGTACCGCATCGGTGGCGGCGTCTTCGCCGAGAACGACGTGAGGGTCTCGAACGAGACGCCACTCGCAGAGATCATCGGCGAGACCGAGATGCGCGTGCACAGCTACCACCACCAGGGGGTGGACCGTCTCGGCGACGGGCTCGTGGCGGCCGCGCACTCCGACGACGGACTCGTGCAGGCGTTCGTCGACACGTCGGCCGGACACATCGTCGGCGTCCAATGGCACCCTGAGGAGAACGCCGAGGACCGACGTCTCTTCACCGATCTCGTCACACAGGCCCGTGCGTTCGCCGCGCGGCGGAAGGAGGACGCCCGATGAGCGCGTTCACAGTCATCAACCCCTCGACCGGAACGGCGATCCGCGACGTCGCGCGCGCCGACATCGGCGAGACGGATGCCGCCATCGCCCGAGCCGTCGCGGCGCAGCGCCGGTGGGCGGCG
>NZ_JBEOUR010000129.1:0-4128 GCF_040302605.1 Microbacterium sp. NPDC097977 | reverse complement strand
CGGCGAGAGGTGGGAGTTCGTCCGGGTGTTCCGGATGAACTCAGACCTTCCTGTGACGGTCGGCTTCATGTCTCAGGCACCGATGGGTCGAGAGGACTCGACCGACACCCGGGGGCACCCGCATGAAAACCCTGAAAGTCCCTCAGAGCCTGGAGTCGCTCCGATGACCACAACCACAACGGGTCCCGATACCACCCGTTCACCCGGCACACCCCACACGCTGCGCCGACGGGGTGACCTGGTCTTCTCGGGCACCGCGCTGGCCGCCGGGATCATCATCCTCGTCACCCTCGCCGCGGTGGCGCTGTTCCTGATCGTGCAGTCGATCCCCGCCCTGTCGGCGGACACGTCGGACAATCACATCCTCGCGGGCCAGTCGTTCCTCTCGTGGGTCTGGCCGTTCGTCTTCGGCACGCTGTGGTCGAGCCTCATCGCCCTCGTCATCGCCGCTCCGATCGCCATCGGCATCGCGCTCTTCATCTCGCACTACGCCCCCCGCAGGCTCGCCGGCTTCCTCGGCTACATCATCGATCTGCTGGCCGCTGTGCCGTCGGTCGTGTTCGGCCTCTGGGGTGCGCTCACCTTCGCCCCGATGCTCGTGCCCTTCTACAAGTGGCTGAACGAGCACCTCGGGTGGATCCCGATCTTCAGCGGAACGCCCTCGGGCACCGGCAAGACGATCCTCACGGCATCCCTCGTCCTCGCCGTGATGATCCTGCCCATCATGACCGCCATCTGCCGCGAGGTCTTCCTGCAGACACCGAAGCTCCACGAGGAGGCCGCCCTGGCCCTCGGCGCGACGCGCTGGGAGATGGTCAGGATGGCCGTGCTGCCCTTCGCCCGCAGCGGCATGGTGTCGGGCGCGATGCTCGGCCTCGGCCGTGCGCTGGGCGAGACCATGGCCGTGACGCTCGTGCTCTCTCCCCTCGGCATCATCACGTTCAACCTGATCAACCCGGAGAACCCGACGACGATCCCCGCGATCATCGCCCTGCGGTTCCCCGAAGCCCACGACGAGGGCGTCAACACGCTCATCGCCGCGGGTCTGATCCTCTTCATCGTCACCTTCGCGGTCAACTTCGTCGCCCGCTGGATCGTCTCGCGCCGTGCCGAGTTCTCGGGAGCAAACTGACATGACCACCACACTCACCCCCTCGCCCTCCTCGGTGGCCGCTCCCACCCACAGCACGTCGGCCGGGCGCCTGCCGAAGTGGGCGCCGTGGGCGCTGCTGCTGGTCGCGTTCGTGGTGTCCGCGACGATCTTCGCGTTCGTCAACGTGGGCAACGACCCGGCCGACTTCAACATCGCGCTCACCCTCGTCGTCGGCCTGATCTTCTACATGGCGCTGATCATGGTGATCTCGACCGTCGTCGAGAGCCGCCGCCACGCGATCGACCGCCTCATGACCGCGCTGGTCTCCGGGGCCTTCGTGGTCGCGCTGCTCCCTCTCATCTCGCTGCTGTACACCGTGGTCGTGAACGGCCTGATGCGCTTCGACGGCGAGTTCTTCAGCTTCTCGATGCGCAACATCGTCGGCGAGGGCGGCGGCGCCGTGCACGCCATCTGGGGAACGCTCCTGATCACCCTCGGTGCGACCGTGATCTCGGTGCCGATCGGCCTGATGACCTCGATCTACCTGGTCGAGTACGGCGAAGGACGCAAGCTCGCCCGCGGCATCACCTTCCTCGTCGACGTCATGACCGGCATCCCGTCGATCGTCGCCGGTCTGTTCATCTACTCGGTGTTCTCCCTGATCGTCGGTCCGGGAACCCGGATGGGCATCATGGGCTCGCTCGCGCTGTCGGTGCTGATGATCCCCGTCGTGGTGCGCGGATCGGAAGAGCTGCTCCGCATCGTCCCGAACGAGCTGCGCGAGGCCGCCTACGCCCTCGGCGTGCCGAAGTGGCTGACGATCATCAAGGTCGTGCTGCCGACCGCGATCGCCGGCATCCTCACCAGCGTGATGCTGGCCATCTCCCGCGTCATCGGCGAGACCGCGCCGCTGCTGCTCACCGTCGGCATCGTGCAGGGCATGAACCTCAACATGTTCAGCGGCCAGATGGCGACTCTGCCGGTGTTCTCGTACATGCAGGCGAAGTACCCCGGCATCCCCGTCGACGCCTACCTCGATCGGGCGTGGGCTGCGGCTCTCACCCTCATCGTCATCGTGATGGTGCTGAACCTGCTGGCTCGCATCATCGCCAAGGTGTTCGCACCCAAGATCAACGGCCGCTGAGCCGACATACCCGACTGACTGACTGACTGAACAAGAAGGATCTCCCGTGTCCAAGAGCATCGAAGTCAACGACCTCAACGTCTACTACAGCGACTTCCTCGCTGTCGAAGGCGTCAGCATCGACATCAAGCCCAACACCGTGACGGCGTTCATCGGCCCGTCCGGCTGCGGCAAGTCCACCTTCCTCCGCACCCTCAACCGCATGCACGAGGTCATCCCCGGCGCACGCGTCGAGGGCGAGGTGCTGATCGACGGCAAGAACCTCTACGGCACCGGCGTCGACCCCGTGCTGGTGCGTCGCCAGGTCGGCATGGTCTTCCAGCGTCCGAACCCCTTCCCGACCATGTCGATCAAGGAGAACGTGCTCGCCGGCGTGAAGCTGAACAACACGCGCATGGCGAAGAGCGATCAGGACGCCCTCGTCGAGAAGTCGCTGCGCGGCGCGAACCTGTGGAACGAGGTCAAGGACCGTCTCGACCGCCCGGGATCCGGACTCTCCGGTGGACAGCAGCAGCGTCTGTGCATCGCCCGCGCGATCGCCGTCTCGCCCGACGTGATCCTCATGGACGAGCCGTGCTCGGCCCTCGACCCGATCTCGACCTTCGCGATCGAGGAGCTGATCGCCGAGATCAAGACCCAGTACACGGTCGTGATCGTGACGCACAACATGCAGCAGGCGAGCCGCGTCTCCGACAAGACGGCGTTCTTCAACATCGCCGGCACCGGCAAGCCCGGCAAGCTCATCGAGTACGACGACACCCGCACCATGTTCACGACGCCCTCCGTGCAGGCCACCGAGGACTACGTCTCGGGACGCTTCGGATAACCCGCTCCCCCGCCCTCCCCTCCGGGGTTCTCCACCGTCCGGTCCGCGTCTCGCGGGCACGACGTCGGAGCAGGAGGCTCGACACGCCGTGCGGCCCTGTGGCCCCACGGCGTGTCGTCGTCGTGGGGCCTAAGCGGTGCCCGCAGTGGCGCGATGAACCTCTGCTGCAGCCCGCGAACGGCTCAGTCGCGCGGCGAGAGCAGGTAGCGGTTGAGGTCGGCGGTGAGATCGTGGTCGACCGGCAGCTCGACCCCGTCGACGGCGGTGATCGGAGCGGCCAGGCGCACGCTCGAGACGAGCCACGCGGCATCCGCACGAGGCAGGTCGGATGCCGGGACCCGCGCATACTCCGCGGCGAGGCCGCGATCCGCCAGATACTCGTAGACGCTGAGCTGCGTCGTGCCGTGCAGGATTCCGCCGTTCGGCGCGGGCGTCACGAAGCGATCGCCCAGGCGCAGGATCAGCGATGCCGTCGGCGCCTCCAGCACGAAGCCGTCGCGCGACAGGAAGATCGCGTCGTCGGCGCCCCGCCGGTGCGCCTCGCGCAGTGCGGCCATGTTGACGGCATACGAGAGGGTCTTGGCTCCGAGCAGCAGCCAGGGCGCATTCGCGGCGACATCGAGGTCGTATCCGCGGTCGAGCGTCACCACGCGGACGCCCCGCTCGCGCACCTCGGAGAAGTCCGATGCCGGTGCCGCCGTCACCCACGCGGTCGGAGTCGGGCCGTGCTCCACTCCCCGGCTGAGGATGAGCTTGATGACGTACTCGCCCGCCTCGCAGTGCTCCGCGGCGCGCTCGATGGCCTGGCGCCACTGCGCGTGGTTCGGGAGGGGCAGATCGCACAGTGCCGCGGAGTGCGCGAGCCGCTCCAGATGCGGCACGACCTCCTGGGCATGTCCGTCGATCACGCCGATCGATTCGAAGACACCGTCTCCGCGCTGCGTGCTCAGCTCGCCGACGCTCAGCGCAGGCGCCGCCGCATCGACGAGGGTGAACGTGTCGGCGAAGTCCGCGCGGACGACGTCGGATGCTGCGGGGTCGATCATCAGAGCGAAGCGCCGGGTC
>NZ_JBEOUR010000128.1:0-4751 GCF_040302605.1 Microbacterium sp. NPDC097977 | reverse complement strand
GGCGGCGCTCTGGGCCGCACCTACGGCTTCGGTGTCGACGGTGAAGACGGACATGGGAACTCCTCTCGTTGGGTCTCCGACGATAGGTGTGTTCGCGAGCCGGGCACGGGCCTGCGCGGGGCTGCCCACGTGCGCGGTGCAGAAGATGGCCCAGCGCCGCTCCGTGCAGGAGAGTCGCGCCCCGCTCAGAGGTCGAGGGGCTCGAGGGGCTGCGTGTCCTCCAGCAGGTGGGCCGGGGTGGCACGGGAGGGGGCGAGCGGCAGGGTGACGGTGAACGTCGCGCCGCCGCCGGGGGTCTCCGACACCGACACGCTGCCGTGCAGCGCCTTGACGATCGACGAGACGATTGCGAGTCCGAGACCCGAGCCGCCGGTCTCGCGTGCCCGCGACGTGTCGGCGCGCCAGAAGCGCTCGAAGATCTGCTCGCGGATCTGCGGGGGGATGCCCTCGCCGTGATCGACGATCGAGATGCTGCCGGTGCCGCGCACGCGGTCGGCGTCGACGACCAGCTCGATCGGGCTCTCTTCGGGCGAGAAGCGGCGCGCGTTGCCCAGCAGGTTGGTCACCACCTGACGGACCTTGTTCTCCTCGCCGAGGACGATCGGGGGCGTACGGACGGGGATGTCCGCCGCCTCCGTGAAGTCGATCCCCGGCACCTCGACGCTCGCGGCCCGCGGACGTCGGCGCAGGCGGGCGAGCGTGCCGCGGGAGAGCCCGCGCGGCGTCGGCAGGGGCGGGGGCGTCACGGGGGTGGAGCGCGTGGTCACGTCGATCAACGGCGCCTCGACGGTGCGGTCCACGACCGTCACGGTGCGCGCCGGTGCGGCGGCTCGCAGGTCGAGAGCGGCATCCCGGGCGATGGGGCGGAGATCGAGCGGCTCGATCTCGGGCTCGCGCTCCTCGTCGAGGCGTGCGAGAGCGAGGAGATCCTCGACGAGCACGCCCATCCGGATCGCCTCCTTCTCGATCCGCTCCATGGCACGAGCGGTGTCCTCTTCGCCGGTGATCGCGCCCATCCGGTACAGCTCGGCATAGCCGCGCACGCTCACCAGCGGCGTGCGCAGCTCATGGCTGGCGTCGCCGATGAAGCGGCGCATGTGCCGCACGGTGCGGTCGCGCTGCGCGAGCGACCCGTCGACGCGGTCGAGCATGGTGTTGATCGCGCTGTTCAGGCGTCCGACCTCGGTCGTGGGTTCGAGGTCGGTGAGGCGTTGGCTGAAGTCGCCGGCGGCGATCGACATGGCCGTCGACTCCACCTGCCCCAGTCGGCGGAAGGTCAGGGTGACCAGCCCGCGGGTGAGCAGAGCGGCGAGGAAGATCGTCACGAACGCGACCGTGATGTAGATGCCGAAGTACTGACCGATGATGCGGTCCGCGTACTCGAGCGGCATGGCGACGATCTGGATCCTCAGCGACCCGTCGCCCTCGCCGGGCACGCGCGCGACGGCGGCGCGATAGCTCGCCCCCTTCGTGCCCTCGAGTGTGAAGCGCGTGTCCTCGTTGGCCTGCACATCGAGGGGGGAGTACGACGACGGGAACAGCGGAGCGCCGTTCGCGGAGCTGGAGCTTCCCGTCGTGATCTGCAGCACGCCCTCGGCGTCGTAGATCGCGACGAAGAAGTCGCGGGGGGAGTCGCTGGGCGTGTAGACCGTCCTGCCGTCTTCGACGCTGACCTCGAAGTACCGGTTCGCGAGATCGGCGGACACGAGCGCGGGCAGCTGCGAGTCGATGTTGTCGACCAGGGAGTTGCGCAGGATCGGGACGGTGCCGATACCCGCGGCCAGCAGGCCCAGCGCGAGCACCGCTACGGTGACACCGGTGACCTTGGCCCGCAGGCTGATCGACCGCCACCAGCGGGTGATCGCATCGGGCTTGTGCGCCATGCGGTCGGTCCTCCCTGGAAGCGGATGCGGTGCGGCGTCAGCGGATGACGCGGAGCGGGACTACTTGCCGACCTTGAGCATGTAGCCGAAGCCGCGCTTGGTCTGGATGACCGACTCCTCGGTGTACGGGTCGATCTTGCGGCGGAGGTAGGAGATGTAGCTCTCCACGATCCCCGCATCGCCGTTGAAGTCGTACTCCCAGACGTGGTCGAGGATCTGGGCCTTCGACAGCACGCGATTCGGGTTCAGCATCAGATAGCGCAGCAGCTTGAACTCGGTCGGGCTGAGCTCGATCGACTCCTTGCCGACGTGCACGTCGTGAGTGTCCTGATCCATCGACAGCTCTCCGGCGCGGATGATCGACTCCTCGTCGGCCTGCATCGTGCGGCGGAGGATCGCCTGCGCGCGCGCGACGATCTCGTCGAGGCTGAACGGCTTGGTGACGTAGTCGTCTCCGCCGGCGTTGAGGCCCTCGATCTTGTCGTCCGTGCCGTCCTTGGCGGTGAGGAACAGGATGGGGGCGGTGAAGCCGGCCCCACGCAGACGCTTCGTCACGCTGAACCCGTTCATGTCGGGGAGCATGACGTCGAGGATGATCAGGTCGGGCTCCTCCTCCAGTACGGCGGAGATGGTGGCGGCGCCGTTGGCGACCGTCTTCACCTGGAACCCGGCGAAGCTGAGACCTGTGGAGAGCAGGTCGCGGATGTTGGGCTCGTCGTCGACGACCAGGATGCGCGCATCAGTCATGACCCCATTATGGTGACTTCCGCCATGCGGATGCTGACTATCCGTCGGAGCGGCGCTTTCGCCCACCGCGTACCCGGCCGCCCTGACGGGCGCAGCGGGGGTCACGCGGCGATCGCGTCGGCATCCATGATCGTGTAGCTGTAGCCCTGTTCGGCGAGGAACCGCTGCCGGTTCTGGGCGTAGTCCTGGTCGATCGTGTCGCGGGCCACGAGCGTGTAGAAGCTCGCGGTGTGCCCGGACTGCTTCGGGCGCAGAAGACGACCGAGGCGCTGCGCCTCCTCCTGCCGGGACCCGAAAGACCCCGACACCTGGATGGCGACGGATGCCTCGGGCAGATCGATCGAGAAGTTCGCGACCTTCGAGACGACCAGCAGCGAGATCTCACCCTCGCGGAAGGCGCGGTAGAGCTCCTCGCGCTCGTCGACGGGGGTGGCTCCGGTGATCTGCGGGGCGTTCAGCGCCTGGGACAGCGAGTCGAGCTGGTCGAGGTACTGGCCGATCACCAGGATCCGTTCCCCGTCGTGCTTCGCGATGAGCTCGCGCACGGCATCGATCTTCGCCGGTGCCGAGGCCGCGAGGCGGTAGCGCTCGTCGTCGGTCGCTGCCGCGTACTCGAGCCGGTCGTCCGGCGGCAGATCCACGCGCACCTCGTAGCAGGCGGCAGGGGAGATGAAGCCCTGGGCCTCGATCTGCTTCCACGGAGCGTCGAAGCGCTTGGGCCCGATCAGGCTGAAGACGTCGCCCTCCCTGCCGTCCTCGCGCACGAGTGTGGCGGTCAGGCCGATGCGTCGACGCGCCTGCAGATCGGCGGTGAGCTTGAACACCGGTGCGGGGAGCAGGTGCACCTCGTCGTACACGATGAGTCCCCAGTCCAGGGCATCCAGCAGCGCGAGATGGGCGTACTCGCCCTTCCGCTTCGCCGTGAGGATCTGGTAGGTCGCGATCGTCACCGGCTTGACCTCCTTGGCCTGGCCGGAGTACTCGCCGATCTCCTCGGGCGTGAGACTGGTGCGCTTGAGCAGTTCGTCGCGCCACTGGCGCGCCGAGACCGTGTTGGTGACGAGGATGAGCGTGGTGGTCTTCGTGGCGGCCATCGCCCCCGCGCCGACGATCGTCTTTCCCGCGCCGCAGGGCAGCACCACGACGCCGGAGCCGTCCTTCGAGAACGCGTCGACCGCATCCTGCTGGTAGGGACGGATCGCCCAGCCGTCTTCGGCGAGCTCGATCTCATGCGGGGTTCCCGGGGTGTACCCGGCGAGGTCCTCGGCGGGCCAGCCGATCTTGAGCAGCTCCTGCTTGATCTGGCCGCGTGCCCACGCGTCGACCACGAAGGTGTCGGGGGAGGGATGCCCGATCAGCAGCGGCTGGATGCGCTTGTTGTTCGCCACCTGGGCGAGCACCGCGGGATCGGAGGAGCGGAGGATGAGGACGCCCTCGTCGTCGCGCTCGATGACCAGTCGGCCGTACCGGCCCACGGTCTCGCGCAGATCCACGGCGACGGACGGCGGCACGGGGAACCGCGACCAGCGGTCGAGCGTCGCGAGCATGTCCTCGGCGGTGTGGCCGGCGGCGCGCGCGTTCCAGAGCCCGAGGCGGGTGATCCGGTACGTGTGGATGTGCTCGGGCGCGCGCTCGAGCTCGGCGAAGATCGCCAGCTCGTGGCGGGCGCTCTCGGCATCCGAGTGGGCGACTTCGAGCAGCACGGTGCGATCGCTCTGGACGATCAGGGGTCCATCAGACATAGCTGTCCAGTTTACTGCTCGATGATCGTGGCGGCTCGGATGCTCGACACCGGCAGGGTGCGCTCGACGTCCGCCGCACGGTCCCTGCCGCGCAGGCGACCACCGCCGAGTCCCGTCGCCTCGAGCACGAGGTCTCGTGTCGAGCCGTCCGGCATGCCGACGCTCACCCGCAGCACCGCCCGCGCGCGCACTGCCGCATCGAGTTCGCGGTCGAGCCATGCGGCATCCGCATCCGGTCCCTCGTGCGATCGGAGCGCCTGGAGGAGGGGGCCGTAGTCCGGTGTCGTCGGGGCCGGCGCCGGCGGTGCCGGATGGCGTTCTCCCGTGATCGCCGTGCCGTCTTCATCGACGAGGGTCGCCGGGTATCGGGCATCCGTCA
>NZ_JBEOUR010000127.1:0-4777 GCF_040302605.1 Microbacterium sp. NPDC097977 | reverse complement strand
GGGGGGGGGGGCCGGGCCCGGGCCCCCCCCCCGCCAACCCCGGGGGCCCCCACGTCGTCGTCACCGCGCCGTCTCGAGATCGAGCAGGAAGCGCTTGCGTTCGGGATGCGCGCCGTAGTGCCCCGGCGAGCCGTCGGATCGGACGACCCGGTGCACGGGGACGATGATCGAGAACGGGGTGTTGCGGCAGGCGGTGCCCACCGCCCGTGCCGCCCCCGGGTGACCCGCGAGCGCCGCCACCTCGCCGTAGCTCATCGTCTCGCCCCACTCGATCGTCGCGATGGTCTGCAGGGCTGCGCGCGCGAACCCGTCGGCCAGCCGCCAGTCCCAGGTGAGCTGCTCGTCGAAGCGCACGGCGACTCCGTCGAAGTAGTCGTCGAGCAGGGCGGAGAGATCGTCGGCGGCGCCGGGCGCCGGTTCCGGCACGGCGCCCAGACGATGCGAGACGTTCTCGAGAAGCCAGGGGACCGAGGGGTCTTCGGACTCCGAGAGGTCGAACCGGACGATGCCGTCGTCGGAGAACACCGCGAGCGCATCCCCGAACGGGGTGGGGGCGAAGTCGTAGCGGAAGGTCATGCTCCCATACTGACGCCCCGGCCTTCGAGCACGCGGCCGGATCACGGGAGCGGGGGAGGCTCAGCGTTCCTCGTGAACCCGTGCAGGAGGAGTGCGGTGCTGCAGCGGTGCGCGACGACTGCGGAAATACGGTGAAACCCGCCAGGGATACAGCCTCGCGAGCGTGTCGCGCTTAGGGTGTGAGGTGTGTGGCGACGTGAAGGCAAGGCTGTGGATGACGCAGCGATCGATGCCTCGGTGACCCTGGGCGCGCCCCTCGGCTCCGCACCCGTCTCCGGAATCGCGCATGCGGCGGAGGCCGCACGGACCCGACTGCGTGCCGAGGCCGCCGATCTGGGCGGCTCCTCGCCTCTGGTGAACTTCCGCGACACGGTCGAGTCGAGCATCGACATCTCCAAGGCGCATCCGGGCAGCCTGCCGCAGTTCATCACCGGGAGATCGACCCTCCTCTCCAATCTCTTCCGCGACGAGGTGGGTCTGCGCACGGCCAGGCTCGCCGCCGAGCGGATCACCGCCAAGAACACCGAGCTGCGCACGGTCCGCGGGATCGAAGCCGTGCACCTCGCGGTCGGCGTCGCGGGCTGGCGCATCGGGGGCGCGGATTTCGCCGCTCCCGTGCTGCTGCGCCCTCTGGCGATCCGGCGCCACCACTCCGACTTCGAGCTCAAGCTGCAGGGCGCGTTCGAGGTCAACCCCGAGCTCGTCCGCATCGCGCGGGAGCACTTCGGCATCACGATCGATGCCGCGGCCCTCGCGTCGCTCGCCTACGACGGCGGGATCTTCAAACCGCAGCCCGTGATCGACAGCCTCCGGGCCACGACCCGCTCGATCGACACCTTCACGGTGCTGCCCCGACTCGTCGTCTCGACGTTCGCCGATGTCGGCGGTGCGATGTCGCGTGACGGGGGCAGCCTCGACCACATCGTGCTCAACGCCCTCGCCGGCCACGTCGGCGACCGTGAGCAGGTCTCCGCACGCCGACCCGCGCCTCACCACACCGGACCGGACGACCGCGCACCGGCATCCGACAACCTGCTGCTCGATGCGGATGCCGAGCAGGAGGCCGTCCTCGCCAGGATCGCCGCCGGTCACTCGCTGACCGTGGCCACGCTTCCGGGCACGGGCGGCACCCAGACCGTGATCAACGCGCTCGGTGAGCTCGTGCGCGGCGGCAAGCGCGTGCTCGTGGTCTCCGCGCGACGATCGACCCTCGACGGCGTGCGTCATCGCCTCGCCGGCATCGGCCTCGACAGCCTCGCGGTGTCGCCGGCGAGCGTCCGCCGTGATCTCGTGCGGGCGATCGGCCGCAACGAGAAGGCCACGGCGCCGAAGGTGAGCGACGTCGACGACGCGCTCGTGCGACTGCGCACGGTTCTGCGCGACTACCGTCATGCGCTCACCGCCCCGGTGGCAGGCACCGGCTCATCGGTGCTCGACGCCACGCGTCACCTGACCAAGCTGGCCTCGCTCGCCACGCCGCCCTCGACGACCGCGCGTCTGAGCACCGAGACGCTGCGCACGCTGGCCGACGACCGCTCGGCGGCGGCATCCGCTCTCGCGCAGGCAGCGCGTCTCGGAGAGTTCCGCTTCGGCCCCGACGACTCCCCGTGGTACGGCGTGACCTTCTCGAGCACGGAGGCCGCACGATCGGCTCATCAGCTCGCCGGTCGCCTGCACGCCGACAGCGTTCCGGCGCTCCTGGAGCGCGGCTACGCGCTGATCTCGCAGACGCACATGCGCCCGTTCTCGACGATCGACGAGCTGGGGGAGTACCTGCGACTGCTGCAGGGGATCCGCGACTCCCTCGATCGGTTCAGCCCGACCGTGTTCGAGCGACCGCTGGGCGAGCTCATCCAGGCCCACGGGTCCCGGCGGGATGCTCCCAACATGTCCGGAGCGAACCGCCGCCGACTCCGTCGCCTCGCCAAGGAGTACGTGCGCCCAGGGGTGCATGTCACCGAGATGCACGACTCCCTGCTCCGCATCCAGGCCCAGCGCACCCAGTGGCAGCGGTGCGTCGAGGCGGGCGTCGCCCCCGAGGTCCCGCTCGGACTCGCCGACGTGTACTCCGCGTGGCAGCGCGTGACGGCGGAGCTCGCCGAGCTCGACGTGGCGCTCGGACGCCGCGAGCCGCTGGCGACGCTTCCGGTCGCGCGTCTGGTGCGCACCCTCGCCGGTCTCGCGGCGAAGTCCGACGTGTTCGACAACCTCGTCGAGCGGGCGCAGCTGCGCGACCGTCTCGCCGATCTCGGGCTCGAGCCGCTGCTGGCCGAGCTCTCGGTGCGCCACGTCGCCGAGGCGCGCGTGGGAGACGAGCTCGAGTTCGCGTGGTGGCAGACACTCCTCGAGCGCGCGCTGCAGGACGACCGCGCGCTGCTCGGCGCCAACACGGCCGTGGTCGACAGGCTCGAGCGCGACTTCCGTCTCGTCGACGAGGCGCATGCCGCCATGGCGGGCCCGCTGCTGGCCTGGCAGCTGGCGAACCAGTGGAAGATCGCGATCGTCGACGAGCCCCAGGAATCGCAGAACCTGCGGCGGGCGCTGAAGCAGCCCGCGACGACGACCGCCGAGATCGTGAGCTCCGCGCCGACACTGGTCGACGTGCTCGCGCCGGTCTGGATCTCCTCGCCCTATCTGGTCCCGCAGATCCCGGACTCCGTCGACTTCGACGCCGTGCTGCTCGTCGACGCCGCCGCGATCAACCTCGCCGAGGCCGCCCCGGCGATCCGCAGGGCACGTCAGGTGGTCGCCTTCGGCGACCCCGTCACCCAGCTCCCGACCCCGTTCCACGTCGCGGTCGATCCGGGCGACGAATGGGAGCACGAGGTTCCCTTCGACTCCGTCTCGGCCTTCGAGCGTCTGTCCGAGCTGCTGCCTGTCATGACGCTGACCCGCAGCTATCGCGCGGGTGGCGAAGACCTCGCCGAGCTCATCAACGACGCGTTCTACGGGGGAGAGATCGTCTCTCTGCCCTGGGCCGGGTCCTATCTCGGTCGCGGCAGCCTCACCGTGGACTACGTGGAGGGCGGCACCGGCGCGCCCGACCCGATCTCCGGTGCTGTCGAGAGTCCTGAGGCCGAGGTCGCCCGTGTGGTCACCCTGGTCGTCGAGCATGCCGTGCACCGTCCGGATGAATCGCTCATGGTCGTCACGGCCAGCCGTCGGCATGCCGAGCGCGTGCGCGCAGCGGTCACGTCGGCGTTCGCCGGTCGCTCCGACGTCGCGGACTTCGTCGGTCGCGACACCGCGGAGCCCTTCTCCGTGCTCACTCTCGAGGAGTCGGTCGCCGAGAGCCGCGATCGGGTGATCTTCTCGCTCGGATTCGGACTCACCAAGCACGGCCGCGTGCTGAGCGACTTCGGCGACCTCTCCACTCCCGACGGTGAACGACTGCTCACCGTCGGTATGACGCGGGCCCGGCGATCCATGGTCATCGTCTCGTCGATCCGCCCGTCGTCGTTCGACGACGGGCGACTCGAGCACGGAGCCGCCACGCTGATGTCGATCCTCGGGGGGCTCGCCGCCCGAGGCAGGGACGCCCGTCTGGAAGATCTCGCGGATCCGCTCACGTTGGCGCTCGCCAGGGAGCTGCGCCGTCTGGGCGCCGCGGTCGACGTGGACTATCGCGGGCTGCTGCCGCTCGTGGCCCAGTACGGCGGCAAGGCCGTGGTCATCGAGCCCGATCCGGAGTCCCGCGGCGAGTCGCTGCGCGAAACCCTGCGTCTGCGCCCGCATGTCCTGCGCCGTCTCGGCTGGCACTACGTGCGCGTGCACGCCTTCGACCTCTACAGCGACCCGGTGACCGCAGCCGCACGGATCGGCGAGGTGCTGGGCATCTCGGCATCCGCCGCCCGAGCCGAGAACGACACGCAGCCGATCGATCTCATCGATCCGCAGCATGACTGACGAGCGCGAACCCCTCCCCGCACGGCAGCAGGTCGTGCGGGTGCCGGGATCTCGCCGCGCGAGGCTCACCCCCGTCGACGGCACCGACACCGATCCTGAGGGATCCGCGGTGGGTGCCGCGCAGTCCCCGGCCTTCGTCGCACGCCGGGTGCGTGCCGATGCGCGACCCGCCGGTCCGAACGACGATCGTCTGATGCAGGCCACGGGCGGACTTCGACGGGGATCTGCCCGTCGAGAGCGTCACGCGCATCGCCGAGCGACGCGAACGAGCCGAGGTCGATGCCGCGGTTGTCGC
>NZ_JBEOUR010000126.1:0-5017 GCF_040302605.1 Microbacterium sp. NPDC097977 | reverse complement strand
TCGAGCGACGTTCGACGCGGGGGTTCTGCTCGCGTGGGTCGACGACACCAATTGGGCGAAGCTGTGCTTCGAGCGTTCTCCGGCAGGAGAGGTGATGATCGTGTCGGTCGTCACGAAAGGGACGTCGGATGACGCCAACGGGTTCCTCGTGAATGCTCCCACGGCACGGCTCCGCATCTCACGGGTAGGAAACGTTCTGGCTTTCCACGCGCACGACAGGGGCGAATGGCGTTTCGTCCGTGCGTTCACCTTGCCGGGAGCAGCGACCGAGCTGTCGGTGGGTTTCGAAGTGCAGAGCCCGACCGGAGACGGATGCACAGCCTCCTTCGCCGACATCGCTTTCGAACGTCGAACCCTCAGCGACCTGCGCAACGGCGAGTGACCCCCGCCGGCGAGCCGCGGGACTGACGTACGACACGAGGACCTCCCTGGATCGAGTGGGTGTGATGCCCACATCGACCACGGAGGTCCTCGTGCTGTCCCCTCCCGCCACGCTGCTCACTTCCCCGGGGAAGAGCACCCGGTGAGTGAGGACAGAGGAAGGCTCGACCCTGCATCGGGCCGAGCCTTCTTCTCCCTCGCGACTCAGGCGATCACGCGCACGCCGGAGTCGGCATCGGTGTCGGTCTCGTCGAACTCGACCTCCGGCGGCCGGCGCCGGAAGCCGCGGGTGATGACGGCGAGCCAGACGATTCCCAGGGCGACCCAGATCAGCCCGACGACGAGCGCCAGGCCCGAGAGGCTGAGCCAGAGCCACGCGGTGAGCAGGAACCCCAGAGCCGGCAGCACACCGAAGCGGAGCACAGCCGCACCGCCGCGGCGGCGTTCGTCGATGAGAAAGTGCTTGATGACGGCGAGATTCACGAGCGAGAAGGCGGCGAGCGCGCCGAAGCTGATGAGCGAGGCGACGGTGTTCAGATCGGCCACGAGGGCTGCCAGCGACACGACGCCGACGAACACCGCGGCACCGATCGGCGTCTGCCACCGCGTGCTGAGCGTCCCGAACAGCCGGCGCGGCAGCACGCCGTCGCGACCCATCGCGAACAGGATGCGGGCGACGGAGGCCTGCGAGGCGAGTGCCGCGGCGAAGCAGCCTGCGATGTAGGCGATGAGGAAGAAGATCTCCAGCCATTTCCCGGCGGCGACCTCCATGATCTGGTTCGCCGCCGCGTCGGGGTTCTCGATGTCGGCGACGGAGGGGATGACGAGCGTGGACACGTAGGCGATGATCGTGAAGATGAGCCCGCCGAGGATCGTCGTGAGGATGATCGCTCTCGGCACCGTGCGACCCGGATCACGCGCCTCCTCCGACATCGTCGAGATGGCGTCGAAACCGAGGAACGAGAGCGCGAGGATCGCCCCGCCCGCCAGCAGACCCTGGAAGCTGAGTCCGGCGTCGTAGAGCGGCTGCAGCAGAGAGACCGTGGGGTTCTGCACCGCATAGCCGATCGCGCAGACCACGAAGACCGCGGCGAAGATGAGCTGCATCCCGACGAGAACGAGGTTCGCGTTGCGCACGACCTTGATGCCGATCACGTTGAGCACGGTGATGACGAGGATGGCGACCAGCGCGAAGATCCACGGCGGTATGCCCGGCAGCTGCGCGTTGAGGTAGATGCCGATCAGCACGTAGTTGATGAGCGGGAGCAGCAGGTAGTCGAGCATGAGCGCCCAGCCGGTCAGGAAGCCGACGTGGCCGCCGAACGCCTTGCGGGCGTAGGTGTAGGCGCTGCCCGCGCGAGGGAACGCGGGTACGAGTGCGGCGTAGCTGAAGGCGGTGAAGAGCATCGCGACGAGGGTCACGAGATACGCGGTCGGAACGTGGCCGTTCGTGGTGACGGCGACCAGGCCGTAGGTGGTGAACACGGCCAAGGGCACCATATAGGCGAGGCCGAAGATGACGAGGGAGGGAACTCCCATCACCCGCTTGAGCGAGGTGTCGGTGGAGGTCATGGCAATCCTGTTCGGGTCAGCGTACGGCGACGACGGGGGCCGTCGCCGTGAAGGTGCGGATGCCGCGTCGCCACGTGCCGCGGACGCGGACGTCGGCGATGGCGGCGGGCTCGATCGAGCGGATGTCGTCGGTGAGCCAGACGAGGTCGGCGGGCATCCCGGGGCGGAGAGCTCCGCGGCGGTCCTGATCGCCGCCCTGCCACGCGACGCCGCTTGTGGCGGCGTCGATGGCTTCGTCCACGGTGAGTCGCTCCTGCGGCTGCCACCCTCCGGAGGGGTGGCCGCTCACATCCTGACGGGTGATCGCGGTACGGATACCAGCGAGCATGTCGGGGGCGGCGACGGGCCAGTCACTGCCGAAGCTGAGGCGTGCACCGGCTTTGTGAGCGGAGTGCATGCGGTACTGCAGTTCCCGCTGCGGGCCGAGGCGGGGCAGCGTGAGATCGGTCATGACGGCGTCTTCGAGCGCCCACTGGGGCTGGAAGCAGATCGTCACGTCGAGGGCGGCCAGGCGCGGCAGGTCTGCCGGGTCGATGACCTGCGCGTGCGCGATCGTGAGGCGTCGGCCGCGGCGGAGGCTCTCGTGGATGCCTTCCGCGGCGTCGAGGGCGGCGCGCATGGCGGCGTCGCCGATGGCGTGCAGGTGTACGTCGAATCCGGCGGCGTCGCACGCCGCGACGGCGTCGACGAGCCGCTCGGGCGACCAGTTGGGCAGGCCGTGGGTACGGGCGTCGTGGTAGCACTCGATCAGATGCGCCGTGTGATTCTCGAGAATGCCGTCGACGAAGAATTTCACCGTGCGGCACGTCAGCCCCGGGGTGCCGTCGATCTCACCGGCGACGCGGCGCAGTTCGTCGAGCTGCGCGGGCCAGCGGATCGGGTCGGCGCGCAGAGCGATGTCGGCGTCGACGACGAGCCTGCCGGAGGCTGCGGCCGCGCGCCAGGCGGGGACGTCCTCGATCTCGCACCAGGCCTCCTGCACCCAGGTCACCCCGTGTGCCGCGAGGTGCTCGCCCGCCCACGTCAGAGCGTCGACATCGGCGGCGATCGTGGGCTGCGGCGCATGGTCGAGCACGAGGTCGATCGCCGGGCGCTCTATGAGGGTGCCCAGGGGCGAGCCGTCGGCGCGTCGTGCGATGCGACCCAGCTCCGGGTCCGGGGTCGTCGCATCGACCCCGGCAGCGCGGAGTGCGGCGCTGTTGACCCAGGCGGTGTGGTAGTCCCAGGCGTGGAGCACGACGGGCCGTTCGACCGCGTCGAGCCAGCGGGCGTCGAACATCCCGCCCTCGACGATCGTGGCGTCGTAACTGCCGCCGACGAGCCACGACGCATCCGACACGGCGGCCCACGCCTGCACGCGGGCGACGACCGCCTCGACGGTCGTGGCGTCTCGCAGCTCCGGACCCACGCGTTCGCGCCCGGCCAGCAGCGGATGAGCGTGGCCCTCGCCGAAGGCGGGCAGCAGGAGTCCGCCCTCGAGATCGACGTACTCGGCATCGTCGGGCACAGCGCTGCCGTAGGGGGCGATGACACCGTCGATGACGATGAGCTGATCGGCGTCCGGCGATGAGCCGTCGACACGGATGGCGCCGTCACGGAACACAGTGACAGTCATGGGAACCTCCTGCTGCCCTCTCGGGCGGTTTCTTGCGGTCAGAACTGGCGCGCTCTGCGCCAGCGGGGTGTCGGCGGTCGGGCTGGACGAGAAAGGTTGTGACTCGACGGGCATGATGGGCAAGAGCGTCAGCGGCGGTGCGTGTGGTGGGGTCCGAGCGGGGTGTGACGTCGTCATCGACATCCTCCGAGATCCAACAAATGAACGAGATTCATTTGTTGAAGCTCGATAGTAGACCCCATCAGGAGCGGGCACAATAGGAACTTTTTGGCGGATTACGGGCGCGTTACATGCATGTTTCCGACTCACTCACGCCGTAGATATCGGATGTAAAATGAATTAAATTCATTTACTTTCGATGACGACATCCGTTCCCCATCGAGCGACCGCGGGGAGCGGGCGGAGAGTACGATGAAGCTTCCATGACTCCCGAAGCTGCGCGCGAGAGACGAGTACCCCCGCGCCCCGCCCGACGCGCGGGTCGCCCCGTCACGCCTCTCATCACCGCCGACAGCATCGCAGAGGCCGCCATCGAGATGCTCGATGATGACGGCGATTTCACGATGACGCAGCTCGCGCGCCACTTGGGCGTCGGCGCGTCGGCACTCTACAACCATGTCACCGGCAAGGAGGAAGTGCTCGCTCGCGTCCGTGAGCTGGTCAGCGATCGGATCGACGTCAAGATCTTCGACTCGACTCCCTTCTTCGACGCGCTGCGGGTCTGGGCGCGGTCGTACCGTGATGCCTTCGCGCGCCACCCCGCGACGATCGCGGTCTTCGCGACCACAGCGCTGGACGGCGCCGGTCGAACGACAGAGATGTACGAGCGGGTGGTCGGCGCCTTCCTGAGCGCGGGCTGGCCGGAGGAAGACGTGATGACAGCACTCGTGGCGCTGGAGGACTTCATTCTCGGCGCTTCCTTGGACGCCGTCGCCCCCGACGACATGTTCGAGCTTCGCAGCCCCGACGATGCGCCCACCTTGAGCCGCGTCACCGCTGCGAGCCGGCGCTCGGTGCGGGGAGACGGCGCTGCCCTGGCGTCGTTCGAGGCAGGCCTTGACGCGATGCTGACAGGCCTGCAAGCGCGCCTGGCGCGCCTCAGCAGCTGAGGAGCACGCGGATACACGATCCGCTGAGTTCAGTATTTTGTGTACAGTTGGCGTGTGACGCTGACCGCCTCCCCCACCCACACCGCCGCCGTGGCTCGCCTCGGGCATGCCCTCTCTGATCCGACGAGGGCGGCGATCCTCCTGGCGCTCCGCGAGACTCCGGCCTACCCCTCCGATCTCGCCGACGAGCTCGGAGTCAGCCGCCAGCTCCTCTCGAATCATCTGGCGTGCCTGCGCGGATGCGGTCTCGTGGAGGGGATCCCCGACGGACGCCGCAGCCGCTATCAGCTCGCCGACCGGCACCTCGCCCCGGCACTGGACGAGCTGATGCGCGTGATGC
>NZ_JBEOUR010000125.1:0-5170 GCF_040302605.1 Microbacterium sp. NPDC097977 | reverse complement strand
GGAAGACGCCGACGGGCTTGCCGGACTGCACGAGCAGGGTCTCATCCGGCTCCAGCTCGTCGAGCGTGCGCACGATCGCGTCGTACGCCTCCCAGCTGCGCGCGGCCTTGCCCGTCCCGCCGTACACGACGAGCTCGTCGGGATGCTCGGCGACCTCGGGGTCGAGGTTGTTCATGAGCATGCGCTTGGCGGCTTCCGCACCCCAGCTCTTGGCGGTGCGCTGGTTGCCGCGCGCGGCGCGGATGTTCCTGTGGGTCGTGGTCATTTCGCGTGCTCCTTCGCGATGCGGGCGACGGCGCCGGACTGCACGAGCGCGGTCACGGACTCCATGTCGGGTGAGAGGTATCGATCGGGGCCGGGACCTGCGGCGACCGTGCGCACGAGGTCGCGCACGGCGCCGGTCGCCGGTCCCGCCTGCAGCGGCGCGCGGAGGTCGAGAGCGCGCGCTCCGGTGAGGATCTCGATCGCCAGCACGCGACCCAGTCCGTCGACGGCACGGCGCAGTTTGCGGGCGGCCGCCCATCCCATCGAGACGTGATCCTCCTGCATCGCCGACGACGGGATGGAGTCGACGGATGCCGGGACGGCGAGACGCTTGAGTTCGGAGACGATGCCGGCGGCCGCATACTGCGCGATCATCAGACCGGAGTCCACGCCGACCTCATCGGCGAGGAACGGCGGCAGACCGTGATTGCGGGCGGGATCGAGAGCGCGGTCCGTACGTCGCTCCGAGACCGAGGCGACGTCGGCGACGGAGATCGCGAGGAAGTCGAGGACGGCCGCCACAGGTGCGCCGTGGAAGTTGCCGTTCGACTCGATGCGACCGTCGAGGGTGATCACGGGATTGTCGATCACGCTCGACAGCTCGCGGTCGGCGATCATCGAGGCGTAGCCCACCGTGTCGCGCGCGGTGCCGTGCACCTGCGGTGAGCAGCGCAGCGAGTAGGCGTCCTGCACGCGTCCGTCCTCCGGGCCCTTGTGGCTGTGCACGAGGGGCGAGTCGTCGAGGAACGACCGCAGGTTCTCGGCCGATTCCGCCTGACCCCGCTGCGGGCGCAGTGCCATGAGGTCGGCCGCGAAGACCGCATCCGTGCCCAGCTGCGACTCCACCGACATCGCCGCCGCCATGTCGGCGGTCAGCAGCAGCGTCTCGAGATCGTGCAGCGCGAGCACCAGCATCCCGAGCATGCCGTCGGTGCCGTTGATGAGCGCCAGCCCCTCCTTCTCGACGAGCGTGAGAGGAGTGATCCCGGCGGCGGCGAGCGCATCGGCCGCGGGGACGAGCGCTCCCGCCGCGTCCCGCACCTCTCCCTCCCCCATCGTCGCGAGCGCGATGTGGGCGAGCGGGGCGAGATCGCCCGAGCATCCGAGCGACCCGTACTCGCGCACGACGGGGGTGATCCCCTCGTTGAGGAGTGCCGCGTAGGTCTCGACGACCACCGGTCGCACGCCGGTGCGCCCCGAGGCCAGCGTCTGCAGGCGCAGCAGCTGCAGGCCGCGGACGACCTCGCGCTCCACCTCGGCACCTGTGCCCGCGGCGTGCGAGCGGATCAGGCTCGCCTGCAGCTGCAGTCGCCGGTCGGGAGCGATGAACGTGGTCGCGAGCGCCCCGAAGCCGGTCGAGACGCCGTAGTGCGGATGCGGATCGGCGGCCAACGCGTCGATCACACCGCGGGTGTCGGCGACCCGATCGAGGGCGGCGGGGCTGAGCGCGACGGGCGCGCCGTGCCGGGCGACCGAGACGACGTCGGCGCGGCTGAGGGGCGCATCGCCGACGAGGATCGCATCGCCGTCTCGTGCAGGGGTCAGTTCACTCATATCTCGATTCCACACCGGCGACGGTGCATGCGATACCCGATCATGACATCCTTTGTCTGTGATCCCAGACAACTCGGATGCCGCCCGCCAGGTGCCGGCGGCGGACAACACCCTGCGCATCCTGCGCCATCTGGCCGGACGTCCTGCCCCTGTCGCCGCCTCGGCGATCGCCCGCGAACTCGCCCTCCCCCGGTCGACCGTCTACCACCTGCTCACCACCCTGGCCGCGCACGGCTTCGTCCTGCACCTGAAGGAGGATCGGCGCTGGTGTCTGGGCACCTCGGCGTTCGAGCTCGCGGGGGGCTTCGCCCGTCAGCAGCCGCTCGCCCGCCTCGGCCGCCCCCTCATCGCCGCCCTGTCGGACCGTCTCGGTGAGAGCGCGCACCTTGCGGTCATGAGCGGCGGCGACGTCCTCTACATCGTGGAGGAGAGAGCACCGCGTCGTCAGGCTCTCGTCACCGACGTCGGCGTGCGTCTTCCCGCCCACCTCACGGCGTCGGGCCGCGCCATGCTCGCCGCTCTCCCCCGCGAGCAGGTGCGTGCGCTGTACCCGAGCGCCTCCGCCTTCCCAGACCGCACGGGCCTCGGACCGCGCACACCCCGGGCACTCCGGGAACTGCTGCGCACGGTGCGCGCACGCGGATATGCGACGGAGGACAGCGAGGTCGCCGACGGCCTCCGCAGTGTGGGAGCGGTCGTGGGTGACCGCTCCGGATGGCCCGTCGCCGCCGTCGCGGTCACCTGGGCAGGCGGCGACCTCGATGAGAGCACGCTGGCCGCGGCGGTGCGCGAGACGGCATCCGTCCTCGAAGGGCGTCTGACCCGATGAGCACAGGGGCAGTCCGTGTCGCAGAGCCTCTCCGTGTCGCAGAGTTGCGACATCGGCGCGACACGGCCGCGACATCCGCTGACTACTCTCGAAGCATGACCTCGACACCCCGCGCTCCGCACCGCATCCGCCGTGGCCTCTCCCTCGGTCTCGCGCTCGGAAGTGCGGCCGCTCTGATCCTGTCCGGATGCGCTGCGGAGCCCTCCGGCACGCCGGCGCCGTCGACGGCCGCGCCCGCCGCATCCACGCCGACGCCCACGAGCACCGGCCCGTCCGCGCTCACCGTCTCGGGGTACGACGTCGGGCAGTTCCCGCCGGTCCCCCTGTTCGTGCTCCCCGATCTGTCGCTGCTCGACTCCTCGGCGTCGGCCTTCACCATCGAGGTCAACGCGGCTCTCGCCGGCATCCCGGGCGTCGTCGCGACACCGGCCCACTGCGATGCCGACGGCACCGTGATCTCGGGCAACGGCACCGCGTATCTCTACGGCGACGGCTCCGGGACCTTCACGGGACCCGACGGCTCCGTGCAGAACTTCGGCGACGGGTCGGGCACCTCCACGATCAACGGCGTGACGATCCAGAACTTCGGCGACGGCGCGGGTACCTACACCGACGGCACCGTCACGATCCAGAACTTCGGCGACGGTGCAGGAAACTACACGGATGCATCGAAGACCGTGCAGATCTTCGGCGACGGATCCGGGAACTACACCGACGGCGAGACCACCATCCAGAACTTCGGCGACGGATCCGGGAACTACACCGACGGCGAGACCACCATCCAGAACTTCGGCGACGGATCCGGGAACTACACCGACGGCGACATCACCATCCAGAACTTCGGCGACGGCACGGCGCGGGTGGACGGCGAGCTCCTGGACGCCGAGCCGCTGCCGCCGGTACCGGAACTCGGGGTGTTCCCGCCCCTCGGCGCCCTCGCCCCGCTCGAGTCGTGCGGCACGACGCTGACCTTCGAAGACGGCGTCCTGTTCGACTTCGACCGCAGCGAGATCCGTCCGGACGCCGCGGCGACGCTCGATGCGGTGGCGCGTGTGTTCACGACTCTCGACGTGGTCGAGGCGCACGTCACCGGCCACACCGACGCGATCGGCACGGACGCCGAGAACCAGACGCTCTCCGAAGCTCGTGCCGAGTCGGTCGTCGACGGGCTCGAGGGTCGCGGTGTGACGACGTCGCTCAGCGCCGAGGGCTTCGGCGAGACGCGGCCCGTCGCGGCGAACGAGATCGACGGCGTCGACAACCCGGCCGGACGTCAGCTGAACCGTCGGGTGGAGATCTTCATCCCCGCAGCGTTCTGACCCGCCGACATTCTGTTCCGCAGAACATCATGAACGCCGTCAGGCACGAGAGGATATGTGCATGCGCCGCACCACTGCGACCTCCGCCCCGCTGACGGCATTGCTGCTCGTCGTGGTTCTGAGCGGATGCTCTGTCGACATCGTCGACCCGACGCAGCCATCCCCCTCATCCGCGACGGCGTCATCGCCGTCGAAGGCGGGTTCCCCGTCGGGCGACGCCCCGTCGCCCGACTCGTCTCCGGACCCGTCGCCGGACCCCGAGCCGTCCGCCGGCTCGCGCCCCTCCGCCGACGCGGGACTGAGCGCCGCGGGGCAGGCCGAACGAGCGCGATTGAGCGACGCGGCCACGACGACGATGCCGTGCCCGACCGATCCCCTGACGTCCGACGGCGCGGTGATCCGGGTGGAGGGGCCGTGTGCCGACCTCGTGATCGAGATCGACGCGGGCGTGGTGATCGCCGACGACGTGGGAGCGGTGACGCTCTCCGGCAGCGGCACGGTGGTGTACGTCCGCGAGGTGGACGCGATCACCGTGACGGGCAGCGCGAGCTCGATCTTCTGGGAAGGCGCGACCCCCACCGTCGACGACCGCGGTTCCGCGAACACACTGAAGAAGGGCTGACCGGTGGACATCGCCGAGCGCCCCCGGATCCTCCTCGTCGACGATGACGCGGCCATCACCGACGCCCTCGCCGCGTTCCTCGATCGCAGCGGCTTCGACGTGCGCGTCGCCGAGGACGGAAGGATCGGCCTCCTCGAGGTGGCGCGCGACGTTCCCGATCTCGTCGTCTGCGATGTGCTGATGCCGCACGTCGACGGCAGGGAGTTCGTGCGCCAGATCAGAGCGCGACAGCTGGGGTTACCGATCATCCTGCTCACCCAGGTCGGCGAGTCCTGGGAGCGCAGCGCGGCACTCGACGAGGGTGCCGATGACTATCTCAACAAGCCCTTCGATCCGCATGAGCTCATCTCGCGCATCAGAGCGGTGCTGCGACGGACCGCCCAGGGCGCAGGGTCGCTGCGGGCAGCGGCCCGATTGCAGGCGGACACTCTGACGCTCGACCGCACGGCGCGCCGCGTCTGGCGCGGAGCCGACGAGGTCTCGCTGACGCCGAAGGCGTTCATGCTTCTGGAGTACCTGATGCTGCACCCGCAGGAGGTCCATTCCCGGGAGCGGCTGCTGTCGACGCTGTGGGGCTTCGAG
>NZ_JBEOUR010000124.1:0-5189 GCF_040302605.1 Microbacterium sp. NPDC097977 | reverse complement strand
AACGCACGTCCACCATCGAGAAGGCGCCGGACGCCGTCATCCTGCTCACGAGCTCGTCATCGCTGTCCGACGAGTGCACAGAGGTCGAGCGTTCTTCCGCCCCCTCATGGGTTCTGGACGATGCACCCGACCCCTATAAAGCCGAGACGGTCTTCGTCTGCGGCGACTGGAGCGTGATTCCCACGGACGACGGCTGGTTCGGCTGGACCCCGAACTCGGATGAGGAGCGCGCCTCCGCCGCGGGATGAGTCGTGCAGAAACCTTGGTAATCGTCAGCGATTTCCAGGGCTTCGACGCGTACAATTGCACTATGGGACCAGAATCACCTGTTGTGCCTGGGGCGCAACACAACCTCAGCGCCGAGGAGCTCTTCCGTCGGCTCGCCACCTCGATCGCCGACGGCACGTATGCACCGGGCGCGAAGCTGAGCGACAAGGCGATCGCCGAGGACCTCGGCGTGACGCGAACCCCTGTTCGCGAGGCCGTCCAGCGCCTCGCGCGCGCGGGACTCATGGAGGTGCACGCGAATCGCTATTCGATGGTCACCGACATCACCGACGAGCGCTCGCGCATCACGCGCGAGTTCGCCGCATCGCAGGGTGGCGAGATCATCCGCGAAGCCGCGCTGGCGCTCTCCGAGCAGGACCTCGTCATCGCCTGCGAGCTGATCCACGACGCGATCGAGTCCGTCGAGTCCGGAAAGGGCTGGATCGAGACGCACGTCGAGCTGTTCGAGTTCCTCACCGACCGCGCGCTCAATGACCTCTACCGACTGATGCTGAGCGACTTCTGGTACCTGGTCTTCCGCGACCTCTACCTCGGCGAGCCCAGGGTGAACACGAGGGAGTCGCTCGAGGAGCTCGAGTCGGCGATGCGGGCCCGCAGTGCGAACGCCGGCGTGCGCGCCGTGCAGCAGATGCTCCGACTCAAGTAGCCGATCGCCGCGGAAGATCGTCGCTGCGGAAGATCGTCACCGCGGAAGATCGCCGCCGCGGAAGAGATTGGTTCCGGTCCTCCCGCGCCCGAACGGGGAGGACCGGAGCAGTCGATGAGAAGGTCCGCATGCGCACCCACCCCCGATGGGCGCTCGAGACCGAGAGAAATCGAGGGCACCGTCTGGTTCGACCGACGCAGAGCGGCAGAGCCGGCTCGTCGTGGTATCAGCGTAAGACGGACGGCCCGCTGACACCCATTTTCGGCCGTCCGTTGACGCGGGGCGACGGCGACTGCTATGCGCGGGAGAAACGGTCGTGGCGGCAACCGGATCGCACCACGGTTACGCTCGGAGAATGATCGAGACGCTCACCGGATTCGCCGTCGTGGGGGTCGCGATCGCGCTGGGCTGGGTGCTCGGCCGCATCGACCTCCTGGGCCCGCACGCCCGGCACGTGCTGGGCCGGCTCATCTTCTTCGTGCTGTCGCCGTTCCTGCTCTTCACAGTGCTCGCGCACGCGGACGCGAAGATGCTCTTCTCCTCGCTGCTGCCGGTGTCAGCCATCGCCGCGGTCACGATCATCGCGATCTACACACTGGTGGCACGGCTGTGGTGGAAGCGTCCCGTCGGCGAGACGCTGATCGGCGCTCTGTCTGCGGGCCAGGTGAACTCGAACAACATCGGCATCCCCCTCTCGCTCTACCTGCTGGGCAGCGCCGCGTACCCCGCGCCGGTCGTGCTCATGCAGCTGCTGGTGTTCACCCCGATCTCGCTGACGATCCTCGATGCGGTGACGAGCGACCGGGTCTCGCTGCGCAAGACCCTCGTGCGCACGGCGACGAACCCGATCATCATCGGCTCGATCCTCGGCACGCTCGTCTCGGTGCTCGACATCACCGTCCCGCCGATCGTGATGCAGCCCGCGCAGCTGATCGCCGATGCCGCCGTACCCGTCCTGCTCATCAGCTACGGCATCTCGCTGCACGGTCAGCGCGTGCTCGGCGCCCCGGGCCATCGACGGGACATCATCCTCGCGACCGCGCTGAAGCTGCTCGCGATGCCGCTGATCGCCTGGGTCGTGGCGGAATTCGTCTTCGGGCTCTCCTCGGCCGAGGTGCTGATCGTGGTGATCCTCGCAGCGCTGCCGACCGCGCAGAACGTCTTCAACTACTCGCAGCGGTACGACATCGGCGAGACGATCTCCCGCGACACCGTCTTCCTCACCACGGTGGGCTGCCTGCCGGTGCTGATCGGCATCATGCTCCTGCTGGGCTGACTCCTGCGCCGACCTCGTCGGTGCGCGCGATACGGGTGTCCGACAGCAGCAGAGGGAGGTCGCGCATCACCACGACGCTGTCGAACACGGCAGCCCCCTCGGGCAACGCGTCGAAGAAGGACGACCGGAGGCGATGCAGTCGCGCCGCCTCGACCCTCCACCGGTCGGCGGCGAGCGCGACCGGTTCGACGCTCTGCCCGTCTCTCGCCAGGGACCAGCCCACCCGTCCGGAGCGATAGAACGCGGACGCGGCCTCGATCGACGGGAAGAGCGTGCTCGACCACTCCCCTCCCACCTCGACGTCGGCGTCGAGGCTGTGCGCGCCCGCCGCCATCGTGAGGGCGAAGCGATCCTCCGATTCCGCGATCCGGAATCGCGCCCTGCGATGCACCCCAGGGAAGAGGCGTCCGCCGAACAGCACGGGATGCCACGCCGAGCTGTGGCGCTCGAAGATGAACACCCCGCTCTCGACTCCGTCGGGCCCGTCCCACTCGACGGCGATCCGATGGGCGGCGTTCTCAGACCGGAGGCCGATCCGACGCCGGACCCAGCGGGGACGGATGTCCTCGAGACCCAGGACGCAGACCCCGGCGACCGCGGAACCGTCGACGAGCTGCGGACGGAATCCGTCCGGGAGCAGCGCTGCGGCCACCGCCGGGTCGACGCGATAGCTGATCAGAAGTCGACGACGAAGCTGCGCGCGGACATCGCGGATGATCCTCATGATGCGAACATAGCACTGTAGCTAAATTCCTCCAAGCGTCGATCGGCGGGCGCTCTAGGGTTGTCCCGTGGACAATCCGCTCATCTTCATCGCCGTGATCGTCGCACTGCTCGTGCTCGCGGTGCTGCTGCCGCGAGGGGTGCGGGGCTCCGCGGGCGCGGCCGGACGGAGGGCCGAGCGCAGACTCGCCGACACGCAGCTCGCGCCGATCCTCGACGAGCTCGCCACGACCGTCGTCCTGCTCGCACCGGAGCCCACGGTGCGGGAGATCGTCGACGGCCTCGTCGTGCAGCAGCCGCGACGCTTCGCGATGCTCGACGGCGGCCGCTACGGCATCCGCTTCGTGGAGCCGGATGATGCGGTCATCCGGCTCGTCGCCGATGCCGAGGGGACGAGCATGCAGGTCGAAGGGTTCCGGGAGCACCTGGGCCGGCCCAACACCGCGGAGGCCTGGGCCGACCTGCGCACCCGTGCGGCGTCGGCGGCGGAGGCCAGGGGCATCGACGCGCATCCCGGACCGCCACTGCCCCACCGGCGGGGAGACGACGGATCGTGGGTCCGGTCCGACGGGAGCGAGTGAGTCGCCGGACTCGATGCCCTGTGCATCTCACAGCCGTCGCAACTAGGCTGTGGTACTGCCGACGGCGCTCTGCGCCGTGCTGCAGTCGGACTGCGACGGCACCTCTTCTCATCACAGATCCCGTGCCTGTGACCTGCGCCGGAAAGGCTGATCAATGAGTGAATCCACCGACAACAACCGGACTCCCGACTTCTTCGACAAGCTGATCGAGGAGAACCCCCGCGAGCAGTCCGGGTTCACCGCGTCGTTCCGCGGCTACGACAAGGCGGAGGTCGACTCCGCTCTCAGCACCCTGCGCAACCAGCTGCAGCAGGCGAAGGCCGATCTCGCCGCCGCCGAGGCACGTCACGAAGACGACGTCGAGTCGCTCCGCGAGAAGGAGCGGATCGCGCGTGAGGACCTGGAGGCCGAGCTCCTCACCGCGAAGGCCAAGGCCGCCGAGACCGAGCAGCAGGTCGCGACATTGACCAACGAGCTCGTCGACACCCCGCGTGCCGACGGCCAGGAGGCCCCCTCGCGCGAGCAGTTCGAAGCCATTCTGCGGGTCGCGGAGGAGCAGGCCAACGTGCTCATCCAGAACGCAGCCGTGCAGGCGGATCGCCTCATGGCCGCCGCCCGCGAAGAGGTCACCACTCAGCGCGCCGATGCCGACGCCGACGTCGAGCGCATCATCTCGCAGGCGCAGCACGACGCGGATCAGGTGCGTCTGAAGATCGACACCGAGTACACCGCCCACGAGGCGACGATCGAGCGCGAGGCGGCGCACGCGGCCGAGAAGGTGCACCAGGCGACGCAGGAGGCCACCGCGATCCGCACCGAGGCGGAGAAGGGCGCCGCGGCGCTGCGCTCGCTCGTCACCCGCGAGACCACGCAGCTGCGCGCGGATGCCGAGCGCGAGGTGCGGGAGATGAACGCCCGCGTGCTGGAGTTCGAGGAGACGCTCACCCGCCGCCAGGACGACGCACAGCAGGAGTTCCTGGTGCTGCACAACCAGGCCGTCGCCCACGCCGAGCGCATCACCACCGACGCCAACGAGCAGGTCGCGGCATCGCTGGAGCACGCGCAGCGCATCTCCGGCAAGGCCGACGACTACGAGCGTCTGATGCGCGCACAGGCGCAGACGATCGAAGCCGACGCGCAGGTGCGGGCACGCGACACGCTCGACCGCGCCAGGGTGAAGTCGCAGAAGATCGTCGACTCCGTCACGAGCCACACCTCGTCGGTGCTGCGCGACGCCGAGGACCACGCCCGCCAGCTGCGCTGGCAGCAGCAGCAGCTCGCCAGCTTCATGGCCGAGGTGCGCGAGCTGATCCGCCCCGACGGCATCTTCAGCGACGAGGCCGGTAAGACCGCGGCGTCCTCGACCGCCGCGACGAGCGGTGCCGGCGAGGTTCTGGCGGACGACGGCGAAGCCCTCGATGCGGAGCTGATCGACGACGGCGATGTCGAGGCCGACGACGCGCCCGTCTCGGAGTTCCGCGGGGACGAGGCTCTCGACGACGAGTACCTCGACGACGAGGCCGAGACCATCGACGGGAAGATCACGATAACAGCGGGTCGGCGCCGAACGCCAGTGGCGCCGCCAGCAACAGCATGAGCGTCAATAAAACGCGCATTACTTCTTATCCTTCTGATCCTTGCCCAGCAACTCCATCAGGCGCTGGGCGAATTCTGG
>NZ_JBEOUR010000123.1:0-5204 GCF_040302605.1 Microbacterium sp. NPDC097977 | reverse complement strand
TCACCCCGAGCACGTCGGACAGCAGCATGAACTCCTGGCGTTTGTCGTCGCACATGTGGCCGACGCGGGTCAGGTAGTCGATCGCGATCTCCCACTCGGCCATGCTCGGGTTGATCTCCCGGACCCAGTCGTGCAGGTGCCTGACCAGCGAGACGAGGGTCTCACGGAGGCGGGGGTCGGGCGTGTCGGCGAAAGACGCTGCGGCGGCGTCGGTGGCCTGCTCGGGTGTCGTGTCCATCAGAATGCCTTCCTAGTACTCGGTTGATGATCGAGGTGGGGAGCGAAGGTGACATCGGCTCCGGTCCGTTCGGCGATCGTCTCCGCGCTGATTCCGGGTGCGAGCTCTATGACGTGGAAGCCCGCGCCGGTCACCTCGAGAACGCCGAGATCCGTGATCACGCGGTCGACGACACGCATGCCCGTCAGAGGAAGCGAGCACTCGGCGACGAGCTTCGGCGTTCCGTCCTTGGCCGTGTGCTGGGTCAGAACCACCACACGCCGCGCCCCGATGACGAGATCCATCGCACCGCCCATCCCCTTGATGACCTTCCCTGGCACCGCCCAGTTCGCGAGATCTCCGTGTGCCGACACCTGCATCGCACCGAGGATCGCGACATCGACATGACGCCCGCGGATCATGGCGAAGCTAAGGCTGGAATCGAAGAACGCTGCTCCCGGGCGTGTCGTCACGGTCTCCTTCGCTGCGTTGATGATGTCGGCATCGTACTGGGCAGGGGTCGGATAGCCACCGACTCCCAGAATGCCGTTCTCCGCGTGGATGATGACATCGATGTCCGGTGACAGGTGCTCTGGCACCAGGGTCGGGATGCCGATACCGAGGTTCACGTAGTCGCCGTCGCGCAGGTCCTGTGCGGCACGCCGTGCGATGTCGTGACGATCCCAGCTCATACCGTCGCTTCCTTCTTCATCGTCATGAATTCCACCTTCTTCGCCGCAGCCTGCGCCGCGGTGAGCGGCAACACACCTTGGACGAAGATGCCGGGCACATGAATCTCATCGGGTGTCAGAACACCGGGTTCGACGAGTTCCTCGACCTCCGCCAGCGTGATCCGACCCGCCATGGCGCACAGCGGGTTGAAGTTCATCGCCGTCCCATGGAATTGAAGGTTGCCGTGCCGATCGCCGCGCGCGGCCCGCACGAGCGCGAAGTCCGTCCGAATGGCATGCTCGAGCACGGCGGCCCGTGGTTCGCCGTCGACCTCGAACGAACGCACCTCCTTCGGCGAGGATTCACGCTCCACGGACCCGTCTCTCCCATACCTCCACGGCATACCCCCGTCAGCGACGACCGTACCGACGCCGGTCGGGGTGAAGAACGCCGGGATGCCGGCACCCCCGGCTCGCAGGCGCTCGGCGAGCGTCCCCTGCGGAGTGATCTCCACCTCGAGTCGCCCTGACAGGTACTGCTCGGCGAAGTCTTCGTTCGTGCCGAAGTACGACGCGATCACGCGGCGGATGCGCCCGTCGGTAAGAAGGGTGGCCAATCCCCATCCCTGCGCTCCACAGTTGTTGGAGACGATCTCCAGGTCTGATGCCCCTGACGTGCGAAGAGCCTCGATCAGCACTGTGGGAACCCCGCACATTCCGAACCCTCCCACCGCGACGCTGCTGCCGGACGCGATGCCGGAGATCGCAGCGTCCAGGTCGACGATGGACTTATCCATCGATCCCTCCCTCTGAGCTATCGTCGGGGAGATCCGTGTCGGCGAGGATATGCTCCCAGGTCGCCTTGGCTGTCGGGTCGCTCTGCTCTTCGAGGATGTGGGCGATCAGTCCGCCGGCGCGTGCAGCGAGCGCTATTCCGCGCCCCATCTCGGCCGGGTACCCGAGCGCGGCGATCGAGGCGCCGATCGCCCCTACATTGTTGAGCGGCAGGTGCCGTCCGCGTGCGCGGAAGAATGCACCGGGAAGCGCGTCCAGCAATGCCCAGTGAGCGTCGTAGAAGCCGTTCTCTCGACTGATCTCGCGAAGTCGGGCTACGCGAGGATCGCCCTGCGAGTGCACGTTGTGCCCGAGCCCCGGCAGTTTCCTGCCGCGCGCGGACTGTCTCGCGACGAGCAGATCAGCGGCGGCGTCGATCTCGACGTCACCGGAGGTCGAGGTCAGGCCGACCGCTCCCTCGCTGAGCAGGTCGCACACTTCGGTCATCCCCCCGAGGAAGGTGCTGCCGGCGCCGAGGATTCCCGCCGCCACCGCAGCCTGGAACGACTCCGGCGCTCCGAGGAAGGTCATCCGTGCCGCGATCGAGCTCGGCGTGATGCCATGGTCCATCACTGACACGGCGATGGCATCGACGAGTTCGCGCTCCCCCGCGGCCGGAAGCCTGCCGAGTGCCGTCAGAACGAGCATGTCCGAGTATCCGATGCGGCCCATCAGCTCTTCCGCCAGATCATGACCGCGGATGACTATCGAATCGGTAGTGGTCGAAGCGATCTGGGTTCTCATTGCCAGCTCCTTAGTGAGCGGATGCTCGAGTGTCTCTGTAGGCGCTCGGCCCGAACGCCGACGCGGCGGTGTGTCGGCCCTCTCAGTTTCGCCGGACTGCGCCATAGACTCCAATATTGATTTACTCTGTGCAGATAGACGATGGCTATGACGCGGATGGAGGGTCATCGATGGACCTGAGGCAGCTGGAGTACTTCTGCGCGATCGTCGAAGCGAAGTCGTTCTCGGCGGCTGCGCGCAGCATCCTCGTCGCCCAGCCCACATTGACCGTGGCGATGCGCAATCTCGAAAGAGAGCTGGGTACGGGTCTGCTGGTCCGCGCCGCCTCCGGCGTCACCCTGACCGAAGCCGGCGACTACCTCTATGCCGAGGCACACCGCATCTTGCGCGACGTGTCCAACAGCGCGGCCCATCTGCGGACGATGGCGCAGGGGCTGGCGGGCCACGTGGCCCTCGCCGTGACCCCCGCGTACAGCTGGGCGCACCTCGCGGAGGTCATGAGCTTGATCTCGGCTCGCGCCCCGGGTATCCAGGTGCAGCTGAGCGACCCGCCTCCGTTGGAGATCCTGAACCTCCTGAGCACGGGCGCCAGCGATATCGGCATCGTCGCCACACACGACCCCGCTCTGCTCGAGGAGCGCTACGGTGAGCGGCTTCACTTCCGACCGCTCTGCGAGCTCCCGATCCTGGCAGTGCTGCCCCCGGGACTCGCGGACTACCCCGACCCGATCAGTGTCGACGACCTTCGAGATCAGGCATGGATCACCCCTGTCACACCCTCCAAGTTCCCCGGGATGGCGGCACTCACCGAGCTGGTCTGGCGCCGAGGAGGGTGGAGGCCGCAGACGATCCGGGAAGTGTCCACCAGCCAGACCGGCCTGCCGATGATCGCGGGCGGCCTCGGGGTGGCCATCATGCCCAGCAGCCTGGGATCCCTCGCGGAAGGCTCCGTCGTCCTGCGAGAGATCCGTGACGAGGTCCCCGCACTGGTGGCCGTTGCGGCTTGGCAACGAGAGCGGACGATCACCCCCGCTGCCACGACTCTGCTCCGCGTCCTCGATCACATGCATGACACCCCTGCCGATCGATAGCCGAGAACTATCGCTTCGACGCAGATGGGTATTTGCGCGAACGGAGAGGCAGCCGCAGGCTGGTGAGATTCACAACCATCACTCGACGGAGAGAAGACACAGAATGGTTGACCGATCCGGGCACGCGGTTCCCTTCGGATCCATCAGTTTCGATCACACCACTGCCGCGCAACGAGTGATCTTCGGCGCGGGTCAGGCCCTGGACGAGGTCGTGAGGGTGACCACGTCGGAATCGATCGCCAGAGTCCTCCTCATCGCGAGCAGCTCCGCGGCCGATCTCGCTGACGAAATCGCCGCGAGTGCGCCTGTCGTCGCACGAGTGACAGGGGTCACTCAGCATGTACCGCTGGCGGAGGTTCGCGGCGCTGTCGACAGAGCGAGGACGTCTCGAGCGGATGCCGTTATCGCCGTGGGCGGAGGATCCGCCGTCGGATTGGCGAAGGCGATCGTGCGGGAGATCGACATCCCGATCATCGCCATCCCCACGACCTTCGCCGGCTCCGAGGCGACCGACATGTGGGGCATAACGGAAGACGGGCACAAGCGGACCGGTACGGACCGGAAGGTCCTTCCCCGCACGATCATCTACGACGCGAGCCTCACGCTCAGCCTGCCCGACCGACTCGCAGTCTCCTCGGGACTCAATGCGATCGCCCACGCGGTCGATTCGCTCTGGGCCCCGCGTGCGGACCCGATCAACCTCGCGCTCGGCCGAGAAGGGCTGAGCGCACTCGTCGCCGGGCTCGACGCTCTCGTCCTCGGCGCGGATCCGCTCGCGGCCAGGGAGACGATCCTCTACGGCGCATACCTCGCCGCGACCGCGTTCGCGTCAGCGGGTGCAGGTCTGCATCACAAGATCTGCCACGTGCTCGGCGGGGCATACGGCCTTCCGCACGCGGAGACCCATGCGGTCGTCCTGCCGTACGTCGTCGCGTTCAACACACCGCACAGTCCCGGAGCGGCGGCGGCTCTCGAGGCGGAGTTCGGCACAGAACCCGGGGAAGGCCTGCGACGCTTCTCGGCGCACCTCGGCGTCGCGTCGAGCCTTCAGTCGCTCGGATTGGCCGAGACGGATCTCGACCGAGCGTCTGAACTCATCCTCAGCGAGGTTCCCCCCACCAATCCCCGACCCGTCACACGGGATGACCTCCGGCGCCTTCTCGAGCGCGCCTGGGCGGGACAGAGCACAACGACGGAGTGAGAACGGTGCTGCCCGGTGTCACTCCGAGCAGCACCATCACCCGACCACCACGAAAGCGAAGAGGACACCGAATGAGAGCGATTCTCTTGACCGGTACCGCGGACGGACCCGAGCTGCGCGTCGCAGATCGCCCCGAGCCCCACCTCGGCGACCACGACCTCCTGATCGAGGTGCGCGCAGCCTCGGTCAACCGAGCGGATCTCCTGCAACGTGCCGGGTCCTCCCGGCTCGACACCCAGGGCGGCAGCCTGCCTGTCGGTCTCGACGCTGCGGGTGATGTCATCGCCGTGGGCCCCGGTGTCACCGGGTTCGACGTCGGCGACCGCGTCATGAGTCTCACGGCCGGTGGGCACGCCGAGCGGGTCGCCGTGGATGCCGGACTGGCGGTGAAGATTCCGTCGACATGGACGTACGCCGAGGGTGCGGCGTCGATTCTCGGGCTGGCG
>NZ_JBEOUR010000122.1:0-5517 GCF_040302605.1 Microbacterium sp. NPDC097977 | reverse complement strand
TAAGATAGAGAAGTTGCCCTTCGGGCCTGGTTGTGATGACTGGGTCGTGGGAGCATCCGATCCTTGAGAACTCAACAGCGTGCACTTGTCAAATGCCAAATTATCCTCGTCTAGCTTCGGCTGGGTGAGAATTCCTTTGGATCAAAGACCAACTCCTTTCGGGGGGTTGGCATTCGGATGAAGTCAGCAATGAATTTGTCTCTTTGGTCAGCATCAAACTCGCTGCGTCACCGTTTTCCCGGTGGGGTATGCATTTCTTTTTTACGGAGAGTTTGATCCTGGCTCAGGATGAACGCTGGCGGCGTGCTTAACACATGCAAGTCGAACGGTGAACACGGAGCTTGCTCTGTGGGATCAGTGGCGAACGGGTGAGTAACACGTGAGCAACCTGCCCCTGACTCTGGGATAAGCGCTGGAAACGGCGTCTAATACTGGATACGAGTAGCGGCCGCATGGTCAGTTACTGGAAAGATTTATTGGTTGGGGATGGGCTCGCGGCCTATCAGCTTGTTGGTGAGGTAATGGCTCACCAAGGCGTCGACGGGTAGCCGGCCTGAGAGGGTGACCGGCCACACTGGGACTGAGACACGGCCCAGACTCCTACGGGAGGCAGCAGTGGGGAATATTGCACAATGGGCGGAAGCCTGATGCAGCAACGCCGCGTGAGGGATGACGGCCTTCGGGTTGTAAACCTCTTTTAGCAGGGAAGAAGCGAAAGTGACGGTACCTGCAGAAAAAGCACCGGCTAACTACGTGCCAGCAGCCGCGGTAATACGTAGGGTGCAAGCGTTATCCGGAATTATTGGGCGTAAAGAGCTCGTAGGCGGTTTGTCGCGTCTGCTGTGAAATCCGGAGGCTCAACCTCCGGCCTGCAGTGGGTACGGGCAGACTAGAGTGCGGTAGGGGAGATTGGAATTCCTGGTGTAGCGGTGGAATGCGCAGATATCAGGAGGAACACCGATGGCGAAGGCAGATCTCTGGGCCGTTACTGACGCTGAGGAGCGAAAGGGTGGGGAGCAAACAGGCTTAGATACCCTGGTAGTCCACCCCGTAAACGTTGGGAACTAGTTGTGGGGTCCATTCCACGGATTCCGTGACGCAGCTAACGCATTAAGTTCCCCGCCTGGGGAGTACGGCCGCAAGGCTAAAACTCAAAGGAATTGACGGGGACCCGCACAAGCGGCGGAGCATGCGGATTAATTCGATGCAACGCGAAGAACCTTACCAAGGCTTGACATATACGAGAACGGGCCAGAAATGGTCAACTCTTTGGACACTCGTAAACAGGTGGTGCATGGTTGTCGTCAGCTCGTGTCGTGAGATGTTGGGTTAAGTCCCGCAACGAGCGCAACCCTCGTTCTATGTTGCCAGCACGTAATGGTGGGAACTCATGGGATACTGCCGGGGTCAACTCGGAGGAAGGTGGGGATGACGTCAAATCATCATGCCCCTTATGTCTTGGGCTTCACGCATGCTACAATGGCCGGTACAAAGGGCTGCAATACCGCGAGGTGGAGCGAATCCCAAAAAGCCGGTCCCAGTTCGGATTGAGGTCTGCAACTCGACCTCATGAAGTCGGAGTCGCTAGTAATCGCAGATCAGCAACGCTGCGGTGAATACGTTCCCGGGTCTTGTACACACCGCCCGTCAAGTCATGAAAGTCGGTAACACCTGAAGCCGGTGGCCTAACCCTTGTGGAGGGAGCCGTCGAAGGTGGGATCGGTAATTAGGACTAAGTCGTAACAAGGTAGCCGTACCGGAAGGTGCGGCTGGATCACCTCCTTTCTAAGGAGCATGTGACTCTTCGGAGTCCAGAACCCAGATCAGAGCGTTCGTCTCTGCTGGGAGCTCATGGGTGGAACATTTGACATGGTGCGAAGGAAGAAGCTCTCGCTTAGTACACCGCTTGCGGTGGGAACGGGGAGGGTTTCGGATGTCGCACCTGCACGCTGTTGGGTCCTGAGGGACCGGATGCGGATCCGTAAGGATTCGTTTCTGTACCTCTGGGCCTCTTCTGGTTTCCCTTGTGGGGGTTGCTGGTAGGGGTACCGCCCGTACTTTGAGAACTACACAGTGGACGCGAGCATCTTGCAGCCGGCTTCGGTCGGTTGCACAAGATGATCTTAAAGATCATTAGTCAATTTCATGTGGATCCTTCGGGGTTCACGTCGATTCTGATTCAAACTCATGTGATTTCAAGTCTTTAAGAGCAAACGGTGGATGCCTTGGCATCTGGAGCCGAAGAAGGACGTAGCAATCTGCGATAAGCCTCGGGGAACTGATAAGCAAGTTTTGATCCGAGGGTGTCCGAATGGGGAAACCCCGCTGGGCGGCGTGCCGACCTAGTGACTCCCGCCTGAATATATAGGGCGGGTAGAGGGAACGTGGGGAAGTGAAACATCTCAGTACCCACAGGAAGAGAAAGCAACCGCGATTCCGTTAGTAGTGGCGAGCGAAACCGGAACAGGCTAAACCTAGCGTGTGTGATAGCCGGCAGGCGTTGCACGTTGGGGGTTGTGGGACTTTTCAGTCATCTCTGCCGAGATGGCGGCGTTACACGATGGTATAGACGAACGGTCTTGAAAGGCCGGTCATAGAGGGTGCCAACCCCGTAGTCGAAATGCCAACCGTGGCGCGAAGAGTATCCCAAGTAGCACGGGGCCCGTGAAATCCCGTGTGAATCTGTCAGGACCACCTGATAAGCCTAAATACTCCCAGATGACCGATAGCGGACAAGTACCGTGAGGGAAAGGTGAAAAGTACCCCGGGAGGGGAGTGAAATAGTACCTGAAACCGTTTGCTTACAAACCGTTGGAGCAGCCTTAGTAGCTGTGACAGCGTGCCTTTTGAAGAATGAGCCTGCGAGTTAGCGATATGTGGCGAGGTTAACCCGTGTGGGGTAGCCGTAGCGAAAGCGAGTCTGAATAGGGCGATTCAGTCGCATGTCCTAGACCCGAAGCGAAGTGATCTATCCATGGCCAGGTTGAAGCGACGGTAAGACGTCGTGGAGGACCGAACCCACTTAGGTTGAAAACTGAGGGGATGAGCTGTGGATAGGGGTGAAAGGCCAATCAAACTTCGTGATAGCTGGTTCTCTCCGAAATGCATTTAGGTGCAGCGTTGCGTGTTTCTTGCCGGAGGTAGAGCTACTGGATGGCCGATGGGCCCTACAAGGTTACTGACGTCAGCCAAACTCCGAATGCCGGTAAGTGAGAGCGCAGCAGTGAGACTGTGGGGGATAAGCTTCATAGTCGAGAGGGAAACAACCCAGACCACCAACTAAGGTCCCAAAGCGCGTGCTAAGTGGGAAAGGATGTGGAGTTGCCTTGACAACCAGGAGGTTGGCTTAGAAGCAGCCACCCTTGAAAGAGTGCGTAATAGCTCACTGGTCAAGTGATTCCGCGCCGACAATGTAACGGGGCTCAAGCACGCCACCGAAGTTGTGGCATTGACATTATTGGTAGGCCTTCGTGGTCCAGCCGTGTTGATGGGTAGGAGAGCGTCGTGTGGCCAGCGAAGCGGCGGTGTAAACCAGCCGTGGAGGCTACACGAGTGAGAATGCAGGCATGAGTAGCGAAAGACGTGTGAGAAACACGTCCTCCGAAAGACCAAGGGTTCCAGGGTCAAGCTAATCTTCCCTGGGTAAGTCGGGACCTAAGGCGAGGCCGACAGGCGTAGTCGATGGACAACGGGTTGATATTCCCGTACCGGCGAAGAACCGCCCAAGCTAATCCAGTAGTGCTAAGTGTCTGAATCCCAGTGACTGATCCCTTCGGGGTGACGCTCTGGGCCTAGCGCACGACCCCATTCTGGTGCGGTTAGCGTATTAACAGGTGTGACGCAGGAAGGTAGTCCAAGCCAGGCGATGGTTGTCCTGGTGCAAGTGCGTAGGCCGAACGGTAGGCAAATCCGCCGTTCGCAGAGGCTGAGACACGATGCGGATAAAAAGTGGATGATCCTATGCTGCCAAGAAAAGCATCGACGCGAGGTTCTAGCCGCCCGTACCCCAAACCGACTCAGGTGGTCAGGTAGAGAATACCAAGGAGATCGAGAGAATCGTGGTTAAGGAACTCGGCAAAATGCCCCCGTAACTTCGGGAGAAGGGGGGCCATCCGCGTATAGGGACTTGCTCCCAAAAGCGTGTGGTGGCCGCAGAGACTAGTGGGTAGCGACTGTTTACTAAAAACACAGGTCCGTGCCAAGTCGCAAGACGATGTATACGGACTGACGCCTGCCCGGTGCTGGAAGGTTAAGAGGACCGGTTAGCCGCAAGGCGAAGCTGAGAATTTAAGCCCCAGTAAACGGCGGTGGTAACTATAACCATCCTAAGGTAGCGAAATTCCTTGTCGGGTAAGTTCCGACCTGCACGAATGGCGTAACGACTTCCCAACTGTCTCAACCGCGAACTCGGCGAAATTGCATTACGAGTAAAGATGCTCGTTACGCGCAGCAGGACGGAAAGACCCCGTGACCTTTACTACAGCTTGGTATTGGTGTTCGGTGTGGCTTGTGTAGGATAGGTGGGAGACTGTGAAGCATGGACGCTAGTTCGTGTGGAGTCATTGTTGAAATACCACTCTGGTCACTCTGGATATCTAACTTCGAACCGTAATCCGGTTCAGGGACAGTGCCTGGTGGGTAGTTTAACTGGGGCGGTTGCCTCCCAAAAAGTAACGGAGGCGCCCAAAGGTTCCCTCAACCTGGTTGGCAATCAGGTGTCGAGTGTAAGTGCACAAGGGAGCTTGACTGTGAGACTGACAGGTCGAGCAGGGACGAAAGTCGGGACTAGTGATCCGGCAGTGGCTTGTGGAAGCGCTGTCGCTCAACGGATAAAAGGTACCTCGGGGATAACAGGCTGATCTTGCCCAAGAGTCCATATCGACGGCATGGTTTGGCACCTCGATGTCGGCTCGTCGCATCCTGGGGCTGGAGTAGGTCCCAAGGGTTGGGCTGTTCGCCCATTAAAGCGGTACGCGAGCTGGGTTTAGAACGTCGTGAGACAGTTCGGTCCCTATCCGCTGCGCGCGTAGGAAATTTGAGAGGATCTGACCCTAGTACGAGAGGACCGGGTTGGACGAACCTCTGGTGTGTCAGTTGTTCCGCCAGGAGCACCGCTGATTAGCTACGTTCGGGATGGATAACCGCTGAAAGCATCTAAGCGGGAAGCCGGCCTCAAGATGAGATTTCCATACCTTCGGGTGAGAGGCTCCCAGCCAGACTACTGGGTTGATAGGCCAGATGTGGAAGTGCAGCAATGCATGCAGCTGACTGGTACTAATAAGCCGATGACTTGATAACACACCGTTTGTTGGTGCTACGCGTCCACTGAGTGGTTCTCGATGTACGGTCGAGGACCGCATGACAATGACTTTGTTATGTGTTTGATTGAAACATCTATAGTGTTTCGGCGGCCATAGCGTGAGGGAAACGCCCGGTTACATTCCGAACCCGGAAGCTAAGCCTCACAGCGCCGATGGTACTGCAGGGGGGACCCTGTGGGAGAGTAGGACACCGCCG
>NZ_JBEOUR010000121.1:0-5538 GCF_040302605.1 Microbacterium sp. NPDC097977 | reverse complement strand
GTCGACATCGAGGGCGAGGCGGTCGAGCGCGAACGCCACCTCGCGGAGTGGCCGGGAGACGACTCGGTGGTGGCCGCCGACGATCTGACGATCGAGGCCGCCGGCGTCGTGAGCGTGCATCTGCGCCTCGCTCCCGGGGGCTCCGCGGTGATCACGGGGTCGTCCCCCGGCGCTCTGCGCGCCCTGTCGCTCGCGATCGCGGGCCGCCTGTCCGCGGACGACGGCCGGCTGCGCGTCGCCGGCCACCTGCTGCCCGGCCGCGCGGCGTGGGTGCGCGCCCACGTCGGTGCCGTCCTGACCACCGACACGACCGATCTGTCCGCCGACCTCGCCGAGGCGCTGCGCGGGAGGCCGTCCGTGGTCGTGATCGACGGTGTCGACCGGCTCTCCTCCGCCGAGCACGACCAGCTCGCCGCACGCCTGAGAGACGCACGCACCTCGACCGCGCTGCTGCTCACCTCGCTCTCCCCGGAGCTCGCCGAGCGACTGCTCGCGGATGCCGGGCGCACACCCGTCGCCGTGATCGACATCGATGCACCCCGACGCCCATCCTCTGCGCTCCCTGTCGCAGACGACTCCTCCGAATCGACCGAGGTGACCGCATGACCCTCCCCATCGAGCGCGCACGTTCGCGCAAGCCCATCACCTGGCTGACGATCCTCGGCATCCTGCTGCTGCCCGCAGCCGTCGGCGGCATCCTGGTCGCCGCGCTGCAGAATCCGACCGAGCGCCTGGACTCCATGACCGCCGCGATCGTCAACCTCGATGAGCCCGTCGAGATCGACGGGCAGCTGACACCGCTCGGCAGGCAGCTCGCCTCAGGCCTGGTGGAGGGGTCGGACGACCTCGACTCGAACCTCACCTGGGTCATCTCGAACAAGGACGATGCCTCCGACGGCCTCGCCGACGGCTCGTATCAGGCGGTCATCACGATCCCGAAGGACTTCTCGAAGGCGGCCACCTCGTCCGGCCAGGCGATCTCCGACGGCGGTGGCGAGGCCGCCTCCGATGCGCAGCAGGCCACCATCACGGTCACCACTCCGGACGACGGGCTCGTGGCCGACGACCTCATCACGAGTCAGATCGCGAACGTCGCCGCCTCCAGCATGGGCACCCTGCTCTCGGAGGCCACCACCGAGAACATCCTGGTCGGCTTCACGACCATCGGCGACCAGATCGGCGACGCCGCCGACGGTGCCGCCCAGCTCGCCACCGGGGCACGGGACGCGGCCACCGGCGCCACGGCTATCCCCGACGGCGCCACGCAGCTCGCATCCGGCGCCGCTGAGCTCGGCACGGGGGCATCCTCTCTCGCGTCCGGCCTCGACACCCTCTCGTCGAAGACGCGGGAGGCCGCCGCCGGCGCCGCGAACCTCGGGCAGGGCCTGACCGCCGGCGCGACGGAACTGCAGAATCAGGCCGCGGGCGCCCAGCAGCTCGCCGCGGGATCCGCGCAGGTCGCGAGCGGTCTGCAGCAGCTCGCCGACACGTGCGTGCCGAGCGGCTTCCCCCAGGCCTACTGCGATCAGCTCGTCGCGCTCTCGTCGGGAGCCACCCAGACGGATGCCGGTGTGCAGCAGCTCTCGACGCTCCCCGCGACCGTCGCCGGCCAGCTGAGCCAGGCCGGCGCCGGGGCGACGACGATCGCCGACGGACTGAACCAGCTCGCCTACCAGGGACTCGATCAGTCGGCCGGCGGTGCCCGCGCGCTGTCGAGCGGCGCAGGACAGCTCTCGAGCGGCGCCACCGATCTCGCGACCGGTGCCACCGACCTCGCCACGGGCCTCGACACCCTCGCGACGGGGACCGGAGATCTCGCGGGCGGACTGCGGACCGCCGCCGACTCGCTGCCGTCGTTCACCGACGCGCAGTCGACCTCGCTCGCCTCGGTGATCGCCGACCCGGTGGCCTCGAAGGGCGCCGACGAGTCGACGATCTTCGGTCCGACCGCGATCCCCCTCCTCACCGCGGTGGTGCTGTGGTTCGGCGGCCTCGCCTCGTTCCTGGTGATGCGTGCCCATACGGCGCGCACTCTGACCTCTCGACGGTCGTCGGCGGGGCTGGCGCTGCGCGCGTTCGCCCCGGCCGCCGCGATCGGCGCGGCACAGGGCGTGCTCGTCTCGCTCATCGTGCAGATCGTCGCGGGCTACGACGCCGCCGCATGGTGGACGTTCGCCGGCACGGCCGTGCTGGCCGGAGTGGCCTTCGCCGCCGTCAACCAGGCACTGGTCGCGGTGTTCGGGGGAATCGGTCGCTGGGTGAGCGCTCTCGTGGGCGTGCTGGCGATCGCCACGGGGCTCGTGTCGACCGTCCCTGGGTGGCTGTCCGGTCTCGCCGCGGCGCTGCCCACGGCGCCGGCCTTCAGCGGACTCATCGCCGGCAGCGGAAGCGCCCTCGCCGCGCTGATCGTCTGGGGTGTGCTGTCGCTCGTCGCGACGACGCTCGCGGTGACGCTGCGCCGCACGACCTCGGCCCGAGCCGCGTTCGCCGCCGCCTGAGCGTCCGCGTATTCGGGCCGGCCCCGACGCACGTACGATCAGGAGATGCGCCGCCCCTTCATGTCCTCGCCCGCCCAGCTCGCGTCACTGGAAGGGCAGCAGTACCTCGTGCTGCGCCCGACGCGGGCCGTCTCCGACGCCTACCGCGCGGAACAGCGGTCTGCACTCGGCCGTATGGACGCGCCGCATCCTCACACCGAGCACGTCACGCTCCGCGCCTTCCACGAACCCGAGCGACGCGAGGAGGTGCTCTCACTGATCCGTGAATGGGCCGTGGCGCAGCATCCGATCGAGGTCATCGCCGAGGCCGTCGACGTGTTCCCGTCGCCATGGCAGACCGTGATCCTGCGACTGACGCGCACGTCGTCGCTGGTGTCGGCCTATGCGAAGCTCAGCACGGCGCTCGAGGCCACCGACTTCCGTCGCCTCGATGAGCGCGACACCGCGGAGTGGACCTTCCACCTCTCCGTGATCTACGCGAAGACGCTCTCGGCCGCCGCCTGGTCCGAGCTGTCGCACAAGTCCCGTCGGTCGCTCAGCAAGCGTCCGGCGGAGACCATCTCGGAGGCGGAGTTCGTCTGGTACGAAGACGGCGTCGAGCACGCCGAGGTGATCCCGTTCGGACTGCGGTCGTTCCGATGACCGGGATCCGGTCGTTCAGCTGAGGCCGGAGTAGGCGTGCAGGCCCTTGAAGAAGACGTTGACGATCGTGAAGTTGAACAGCACGGCCGAGAAGCCGACGATGGCCAGCCATGCCGACCTGTTGCCGCGCCATCCGCGCGTCGCACGGGCGTGGATGTACCCGGCGTAGAGAACCCAGATCACGAAGGTCCAGGTCTCCTTGACGTCGAAGCCCCAGAACCGGCTCCACGCGTAGTACGCCCAGATCGACCCGGCGATGAGCGTGAACGTCCAGAGGATGAAGCCGATGATCGTGAACCGGTAGGCCATGCTCTCGAGCCGTTCCGACCCGGGGAAGGTGCGCAGGAATCCCGGTCCGGTCTTCTCCGCGCCCTCGGAGATGAGGCGCTCACGGCGTGACTGCATGAGCTGGATCACGGAGAGCGCGAAGGCGAGGGCGAAGAAGGCGGTGCCCAGCGACGCCACGAAGACGTGGATCACCAGCCAGACGCTCTTGAGAGGGTCCATCAGCGGCGAGACGTCGACGTAGAAGTTCGTGGCCGCGAGCCCGAGGAGCACCACGACCAGTCCGGTGATGAAGGTCCCGAGGAAGCGCAGATCGACGCGCACGAGCACCGCGAGGAACACCGCGACGATCAGCAGCGTGCCCATCATCGCGAACTCGTACAGGTTGGCCCACGGCACACGGCCGGCGGCGAACCCGCGGGTGAGCGTCGCCGCGAGCTGGAAGATGAACGCCAGGACGGTGAGCGACGTGCCGATGCGCGCCATCACGAAGCGCTGCGGGGCGGAGTCGGATGCCGCGGTGCCCTTGGCGCCGCGCGCCGCGGACGAGCCGCGCGCCCCGGCGCCGACGAGCTCGAACTGGCGGACGTTCGCCGAATCGGCCGACAGCTGGGACCGACGCGCGAGATCGAAGGCGTAGGCCACGAAGGCCGCCGCGTAGATCGCGATCGACGTCCACAGCAGGATCGGCGAGATCACTTCGAGGTCGAACATGGTGTCAGTCTACTTTCGGCGTGTCGGATGCGGGGCCGTCGGCCTCGCGCTCGGAGTCTGTCTGCGCGTCGGCGTCGAGCCGGTCGTCGGAGCCGGGCTCTTCCGCGGTCCCGGGCTCTTCCGCGGTCCCGGGCTCTTCCGCGGGTTCGGGCTCTTCCTCGGGCTCGGGCACGGCCGCGGTGACGCCCGCTGTGTCCAGCAGTCTGGCGTGCCCTGCCACGAGGTCGTCGACCGCGTGAGCGAGGGTCGGGTCCTCGCCGCGAGCGAGTCCGGCGTACTCGAGCGAGACCGCGCCGTCGGCGGCGGTCGCCTTGACCCAGACGCGGCGGCGCGGGACGAAGAGAGCGAGCATCAGGCCGCCGAGGGCGAGGAGCGCGAAGCCGAGCACCCAGGGCCCCGAGGCGTCGCGGTGGATCTGCAGCGACGCGAATCTCTTGACCGACTGCGAGGCATCGGTCGCCCCTGCGGGCGACTCGTCCTCGAAGGTCACGGTTCCCATGCCGTTCGGCAGATCCGCGGTCTGGCCGGGCGTCAGCTCGATCGACTCGAGGTCGGTCGAGCGCCCGGTGACCTTCGTCATCCCCGTGGTGTCGAGCACGTACACCGAGCGCGGAATGCCCTCGTTGATGCCGAGATCACCGGTGTACACGTCGAGTGTGAGGGTCGGGTTCGTGAGCTCGGGGAAGGCCGAGAAGAACGCCCCCGTGTCGAGCACCCCGGTGGTCGGGTAGAAGAAGCCGACCAGGCCGACCTGCTCGCTGAGACCATCCGGGATCTTGAGGACTCCGAGAGAGGTCATGTTGTTGTCCTGCGGCAGGAACGGCGTGCTGTTGGTGAAGACGACATCGCCCTCGGGGTTGCGCACCGTGACCGTCGGGGCGTAGCCGTTGCCGAGCAGGAAGACGTTGTCGTCCGCGACGCCGAGCGGCTCGTTGACCTTGACCGAGCCGGTGCGCTCGTCGCCGTTCTCCTGCACCGTGACGTTGGCCGAGAAATCGCCGGCCTGACCGGATCCGGGCTCGCCGAACGGCTGATAGGTCACGTCGAAGCTGTCGAGCCGCATCGAGTACGGCGCGAGCGCCCCGTCGCCGACGAAGCGACCGCGGTTCATCGAGTCGTAGTCGAGCAGCGTGTTCGCGAACGTCTCGCCCTCGACCAGCACGCGCTGGCCGGTGTAGGCGAAGCCGCCGCCGACGCCGACCGTGATGAGCACACCGACCAGGGCGAGGTGGAACAGCAGGTTGCCGGTCTCGCGCCAGTATCCGCGCTCCGCCGAGACCGACGACGAGCGCTTGTCGTCATAGCGCTCGACCCGGTAGCCGAGAGCTCTGAGCTGCTTCTGGGCGATGTCGATCGACGCGGAGGCATCGGTCGCGGCATCCGTCGAGGTGCGCTCGAC
>NZ_JBEOUR010000120.1:0-5679 GCF_040302605.1 Microbacterium sp. NPDC097977 | reverse complement strand
CCGAGCCAGGTCCCACACCCCTCGTCTCGATCCGCTCACTCAGGGACCGAGCCAGGTCCCACACCCCTCGTCTCGATCCGCTCACTCAGGGACCGAGCCAGGTCCCACACCCCTCGTCTCGATCCGCTCACTCAGGGACCGGAAGCACTCCGGTTCCTGAGCGAGGAGCGAAGCGAGAGGAGGGGCCCACTCAGAAAGGACGCCTCATGCTGCAAGGCGCCATAGCCGGCCTCGCCGCCGGCGGTCTCTACGCCGTCCTCGGCGTGTGCCTGACCTTGATGTCCCGCCTCGTGCGCGTCGTCAACTTCGCGCAGGCCGCGACCGCGATGTTCGGCGCGTTCAGCGCGGTGTGGTTCGTCAGCGAACTCGGAGTGCCGATCTGGCTCGGCTCCGTGCTGGGCGTGCTCGTCGGCGGGATCCTCTCGGCAGCGATCGGATGGATCGCGGCGACGTGGCTGTCCGAGGCGTCCACGACCACCCGGTCCGCGATGACCGTCGGGCCGCTGCTCCTGCTGATCTCCCTGTCGTTCATCCTGTTCGGCAACAAGCCTCAGCCGTTCACGCCGATCATCGCGGGTCCCGCCTTCTCGTTCGGCGGCGTGGTGATCAGCCAGGTCACGGTAGCGACGGTCGTCATGGCCGTCGTCACCGCGATCGCCGTACGCGTCGTGCTGCGCCGCACGAGAGTCGGCACCCAGCTGCGCGCGCTCTCCGAGCGCCCGACCACGGCTGAGCTGCTCGGCATCCGCTCCCGTCCGCTCTCGATCGCCGTGTGGTTCGTCACGGGTGTGATCAGCGCGATCGCGATCATCATCGTGGCGCCGTCGCAGTCGAACGACGCGACGAGCCTCGCCATGCTCATCGTCCCCGCGGCGGCCGCCGCCCTTCTCGGAGGATTCCGTCGCCTCGATCTCGCCGTCATCGGCGGCGTGGTGCTCGGGGTGTTGAGCGGTCTGGTCGCGCAGATCGACGAAGTCGCCCTCGTGCGCAACTTCCTCCCGTTCCTGTTCATCGTCGTCCTCCTCCTGTGGACGCAGCGCAAGGAGGTGTGGGATGCCGCTCGCTGACCGTCCCTGGTTCCGTCTGTCCTGGCCCTTCGCCGTCGCGGCCGTCGCGATCGGAGTGGGTGCCGTCCTGAGCACGGCACTGCCGGGCTACTTCGTCTTCCTGGCGATCAGCGCTGTCATCGCATCGATCGCGATCCTCGGTCTCGGGATCGTCACGGGATCCGCGGGCATGATCGCCCTGTGCCAGCTCACGTTCGCGGCCGTCGGCGCCTGGATCGTGTCGCTGCTCAACGTCATGCACGCCCCCGGAGGCTTCGTCGTCTGGCTCGTGTTCGGCGGCATCGCGGCGGGTCTCGTCGGCATCCTCGTGGGGTTGCCCGCTCTTCGACTCCGCGGCGTCAACCTCGCGGTCGTGACGCTCGGCTTCGCGGCGGCCGCCGATGTGACCCTGGTGCAGATCCAGTTCCCCGGCTCGGCGGACGGCGCAGCGATCGAGCGTCCTGACCTCTTCTCGAACGATCGGGAGTTCTTCTTCCTGTCGATCGTCGTTCTCGCGGTCTGCGCGCTGGGCGTGTTCTTCCTCCAGCGGGGCCGGTGGGGTTCGAGCTGGAAGGCCGTCGCGTTCTCCGAGAGGGGCACGGCCGCAGCGGGACAGAGCGTGCAGACCGCCAAGCTCACCGCATTCGCCGTCTCGGCCGCCCTCGGCGGGATCGCGGGAGGACTGCTCGCCGGGCAGGTGCAGCTGCCGTTCGCGTCGAGCTTCACGCCGCTGCAGTCGCTCGCGCTGTACGTGCTCGCGATCATGTCAGGGGCGCATCTGATCGACATGGCGATCTTCGGCGGCATCCTCTGGGTGCTCGTCCCCGAGCTGCTCAAGCGCTGGGGCGTGCCGCAGGACTGGGCGTTCGTGGTCTTCGGAGTGCTCGGTGTGCAGGCTCTCACCAGCGGCACCAACCTCGGGCAGGGAATCCGCAACCTGATCTGGAGGCGCGCGGATCGCCGGACCGCGACAGCGACGCTGACGGCGCTCCCCCCGGATGCCGACGCCGAGGCCGCGGCGATCACCACCACGACGACCGCGACCGTCGATGAACGAGCTCTCGACGGCGCCCCGGTGCTCGCGGTCGAGGGACTCACCGTGCAGTTCGGCGCACTGAAGGCCCTGGACGACGTGTCCTTCCAGGTTCCCGCGGCGTCGATCATGGGCCTCATCGGGCCGAACGGCGCCGGCAAGTCGACGTTCGTCGATGCGATCAGCGGCTTCCTTCCGAAGCACGGCGGGCGTGTGCTCCTGGGCGACCGTGACCTCGGCGGTCTGTCGCCGACGCGTCGTGCGCGGCTCGGCCTGCGGCGTACCTTCCAGCAGGACAGAGTGCCGCCCGCGCTCACGGTCGGTGCGTACGTGCGGTTCGTCGCTCGACGTCGACTCGCGACCTCCGACATCGACGAGGTGCTGGAGTTCTTCGGATGCCCGCCCGCGAGTTCGCGTCTGTCGAGCGTGGATGTCGGCACCCGCCGGCTCGTCGAGGTGGCCGCGAACGTGCTCGCCCGACCGCGGTTGCTGATCCTCGACGAACCCGCGGCCGGACTGTTGCACGAGGAGCACCTGGCCCTCGCGGCTCGACTGCGCGAGCTTCCTGCCCGTTACGGCGTGGCGCTGATCATCATCGAGCATGATCTGGATCTGGTGCGCTCGGTCTGCCCGACGCTCACCGTGCTCGACTTCGGTCGGGTGCTGGCGTCGGGGCCGCAGGCCGAGGTGCTCGCGAACCCGGTCGTCGTGAAGGCCTATATGGGAGAGACGGAGCTGCTGAAGTGAGCGAACTCGTATTGGACTCGGTAGCTGTCAGCCGTGGAGCGGGTCCCGTGATCTCCGACGTGTCGCTGACCGTCAGAGGTGGCGAGGTGCTGGCGCTCGTGGGCCCGAACGGTGCCGGGAAGACGAGCCTGATCGAATCGGTGTCGGGCGTGACGCCGCATTCTGCGGGGACACTCATGCTCGACGGCGAGCCGCTCGACAAGCTCTCGCGAGTGGCGAGGGCCCGCCGCGGCATCGTGCACATCGAACAGGGCCGTGCGGTGTTCCCCTCGCTGACCGTGCGCGAGAACATCTCGCTCACCGCACGAACGCCCGCGGAGCTGGATGCTGCGCTCGAGCCGTTCCCCGAACTCGAGAAGCGCATCGACTCGCCGACGGCGCTCCTGTCGGGTGGCGAGCAGCAGATGGTGGTGCTCGCCCGCGCCTTCGCAGCGAAGCCGAAGATCCTCCTGATCGACGAGATGTCGCTCGGGCTCGCTCCGGTCGTCTTCATGCGGCTGATGCCGATCGTGACCTCGATCGCCGAATCGGGGGTCGGCGTCCTCCTCGTGGAGCAGTTCACGCAGCTCGCTCTCGGGCTCGCGCGGGAGGCCGTCGTCGTGGCCGGCGGGCAGGTCTCGTTCCAGGGCACGGCGGAGGCGTTGGCGGCCGACCCGCAGCTGCTGCACCGTGCGTATCTCGGCGGATGATGAGGGGGCACGTGAGCCGGCCGGGGCAGCCGGCATGGTCTGCATCCGGGCGCGCGGCTCTGCCGTCGCCGACGGGTGCGGGATGCGTCGGCAGTAGCCTGGGGAGATGACCGAGACCATCAGCGCCCGCGCCGTCCTGCTCGACATGGACGGCACTCTCGTCGATTCGACGGCCGTCGTGGAACGCCTGTGGCTGGCGTGGGCTGCGCCGCACGGGATCGACCCGGCGACCGTGCTGAGCGTCGTGCACGGACGTCAGGGCCATCAGAGCATGGCGATCATGCTGCCGGAGCGAGATCACGAGATCAACATCCGGGAGAACGCCGTGATGCTGGCGAACGAGAGCCAGGACGTCGACGGGGTCGTCGCCATCGAGGGCGCGGATGTGCTCCTTGCGGCGCTGCACCTCTACCCTCATGCGATCGTGACCTCGGCCGATCTCACGCTGATGAATGCGCGCATGGGGCAGGCAGGTCTCACTGTCCCCGCGCTGACCGTAACCGCGGAGAACGTGTCGGCATCGAAGCCGGATCCCGAGGGCTTCCTGCTGGGCGCGAAGATGCTCGGTGTCGACCCGGCCGACTGCGTGGTGTTCGAGGATTCGGGTGCGGGCATTCAGGCCGCTCACGCCGCGGGCATGCGCGTGATCGGGGTCGGCTCGCACGCCACCTCGCATGAACCGACCTTCCACGTCGACGACCTCACCCAGGTGGCCGTCGTGCCGACGGTCGACGGGTTCGAGCTCACCGTCCGGTGATGCGGCGCCCGTCGCACCGATGACGCGATGACGCGATGACGCGATGACGGACTCTCGTCGATGACGCGATGACGGACTCTCGTCGATGATGCTCGCCCCTGTCATCCCGTGCGGGCGAGCCGCGCGGGGACTCTCCGCCTGGCCGCGCTGAGTCGCGGGGTGCGCCATCGTTGGTCGGGGTCCCACCAGACAGGTCCCCGCACCTGGGGGATACCGTCGTTCATGCGGATCTCCCACCCGGACTTCCCGAGGGATCGGTGATGCCACCAGCACAACGGCACACCGTTATCCGTATGTGTCGGACCACCCCTCGCGTGCTCGGTGACGTGATGGATCTCACACCATGACGCCGGAACATGACATCCCGGGATCAGACATTCCTTGTCGCGGGCGATGATCGCCCGCCGTTGATGCACCGTGAAGACCCGGTCGGTGGTCGTGATCGCGATGATCCGCCCCTCATCGAACGCCACCCGCTGGATCGATCCGGTGCATGCGATCTGCGCGGCGACGCTCACGGGCACGTGGGCACCGGAACCGGTGATCGTCGCCCACCCACCATTCCCACCGCCCGACTCCGCGGCATTTCCGAAGGCGGCCCCCTGCGCGGCGTTGCTGAAGGAAGATCCCTGCGCAGCGTTTCCGAAGGCGGCTCCGGCGACGTGACTGCCGTCAGCGGCGAGACCTGTGGCGCCGAGGTGGGCAGCGAGGTCCGCCGCGTCGACGTTCACGACGAGGACCGGTGCCGCACCACCGAGGGTGGGCATGTCGTTGTGGCGGGCCGCGATCGCGAGAACCATCGCGAGAGCATCGTGACGCTTCTGCGCCGCAGTGCGGTCATCGAGCACACACCGCGGATCCGAGTTGAACGGATCCTCACCCTCGGCATCGGCATCGGCATCGGCACCCACACCGCCCACGCCAGTGCCGGCGCCGGAATCGACGTCGACATCGACGTCCGAGAAACCGGTGTCCGCACCATCACCGTCACTCGGCACGAAGTGCACGCCGGGCATCGGTGGTCCGTCGCCTTTGGGGTTGAGGATCGCGTCCATGATCGCCTGGAACTGTCCGGCGACATCCGGGGTCAGAAACCCGCGGATCGCATGCACCCCGTCCGTCAACCGGCCGATCGTGACACCCCGACGACGACACGCCACCTCATCTCTGGGCTCTTCCCCATCGGGGTCGAACATCGACGCGAGATCCTCCGCGAGCATCGCCAGATCCTGCACCGTCGGCGCAGGCCCCGAACCATCATCCACATCCTCCGGGTCGAGGTCCGGATCGACATCAGGGTCACCGCCGTCGTCGACCTCGACACCGTATCCGCGGGCGCACCCGGCCAACGCGACATCCGCCGCCAGGCGTTGATCCACGCTCAGCCGGTCCCACACCTTCTCTATC
>NZ_JBEOUR010000119.1:0-5917 GCF_040302605.1 Microbacterium sp. NPDC097977 | reverse complement strand
TGCCGCCCTGTCACGGCGGAGGTCGCGGGTTCAAGTCCCGTCAGGGTCGCTCTAAGCGATGGGCTCTTTTCTTCGAGAAGGGCCTTTCGTCTAGGTGCGGCAGGTTCGCCGGTCGCACGGCTCTGTAGCTCAGTTGGTAGAGCGCACGACTGAAAATCGTGAGGTCACGGGATCGACGCCCGTCGGAGCCACAGGGTGATCATTACAGTCACCTTAGGAACCCTCGCCTAGCTTCTACATGGCGGGGGTTTCCGCTTTTCCCCTGAGATGCCGTCTCCGGCACTGCTCCCCTGGTCTGTTCCGGCCCCGCCGTTGAGCGAGGAGAACTCCCGGACGTTGAGCGAGCGCAGCGAGACGAAACGCCCTCGGCAGGGACCGCGGGCCGGTTTTCCGCCTCAGGCCTACGAGAAAACCCCCAGACTGGCGCTGTCGTACCGCCGCCCGCCAATTGGGGAGCTATGGGCATATATAGCGTTTCTCATTACACCCCTGTAACGCGTGGCCTCCGACAGCGGCCGCTACTCTTCAACCACAGAAGGCTGTCGTCGCAGATCAAACCCCAAGACGCGTTTGCTCCTTATCAACTGCCCCCGACACCCGGCCGAAGGATCAGGAACTCATCCGAGCGCCCACCGAGCCGAAGACTCGGGTAACGGCGACACCGCATGGCGGGACCGTTACTTGCACCGGCTCATCGTTCGTCGCCACGAGGGTTTCTTGCGGGCTCTGTCGCAATCGCACCGAGGATGCCTTTCACCGATGTCGCTCACATACGGTTGCGCTTAGAGCCCTTCGCAGTCCACGGCGCCGAACGGCAGGCTATTCGTCGCAGGATGTTCGATCAGCTCGGCCCTGCCTCCGATATTGTCCGAAACTCATTCCGTCCTTTGCGTTCTCGGGATCGGCATCGGCATCGGCATCAATGGCGCAAACCTGACACAGCGGCTTTCCACCGTTCGTTTCCAGCTCCCACCCCTGGCGCTGGCCATCATCCGATCATTTTGCGAACGCTCCGAGCTGCCCTCGATGCGGGCCCGCGTGGGTGTGACGCTCGATCGACTGGTGCCACAGCAGTGACGCCGCGTGCTTTCCTTGCTGGCACGGGTCACCTTCGGACGGTACCCTCAGTCCATGCTAGGAGTCGCACACCACAAGGTTAGAAATCTGAGCAACATGGGCGCAGTCGACGACCTCATCGCGGCTTCGAAGTCGTGGGCGGATGCTGACACAGTAATCCTGGACTTCAAGCAGCTACACACAACGTGGCCAGACACAACCGTGAGCTTCGCTGCGGCTCTCGACTATCTGCGAACGCATCGAAGCCTGAAGTTTGTGCCGGATCACCTTCACAGCAACCAGTCGAAGACATGGCTGCATGCTCCTCGCTCCATCTCTGCACTTTCGAAAGACGAGCATCCTACAAACATCGTGTGGCGGTATGACAGCGAGCACGATGCACAGTTACTGGCGGACGCCTTTATGAAGAGCCTCACCGACCTGGTTATCTGCGAGGCAGGGGTGATCGACACCCTCAACTGGTGCATCTATGAAGTACTCGACAACGTCTTCCAACACAGCCATGCCGATCGAGGCTTCGTGATGATGCAGGTTCATACCGGAAACAGAACTTGTGTCCTCGGAGTTACTGATACCGGGCGCGGCATACACCGCGCGATGGTCGAAGCCGCTCAGGGCAGTTCGGTTGATCCCGCGCGCGTACGAACCGCTGACAGTGCGATCGCCCATGCGCTCGAACAGGGTGTAACCAGCAAAGGGAAGAACAACCAGGGGAACGGGCTCCATGGACTCAGGAGAGCTGTAGCAATCAACGGTGGACAGCTCTCAGTGCGATCCGGACGCGGGTCGTGGCGATACCAGGACGCGACCATCACAACCGCAGTCGACTTGAGTAGACCGCTGCTGGACGCCAATTCCTGCCATTCCACCACAGTGGACTGGCGACTCAAGTGCGCCAACGCGGTAAGCATCAACGAGGCTCTCGGGCGGCCCGAAGCATCAAGCGCCATCCTGGAGACAATTGCCACAGCGGATGACTACTACCGTCTCGACGCGTCTGAGCTTGAGGCGCTCGTGGGGTCTCGTCAACACGGTTCTGAAGTTCGCACTCGCATTCGCAACTACGTTGCTGCGGGAGCCAGTCAAATCGTTCTCGACCTCCGCGGAATCCCGTTGGTCTCGTCCAGCTTCGCCGATGAGGTGATGGGAAAACTCGCTCTCGAGATGGGCGAGCTGCAGTTCCGGCGCACGATTTTCGTCGAAGGCGCGTCACCGGTCAATCGCGGACTTATCGAGCGAGCAATCGAGTTGCGCCTCTTGTCTGGCGCCTGATTTGGCGACGGTCGTTGCGCCTGGTTCAGCGTGGACAATTCAGTTTGAACCACGATCAACAAAGTGGCGAACACCCGTGTCAGAGTCCGTGAATCTACCCCTCAACCGGCGACCACAAGTACTCATCAGCCCACCGCATCCAACTGAAAGTCGTGAGCTTCGGGTTCGACGCTGTCGGAGCCATGAGGTGATCGTCAAAACTAGCAGAGACTCCGTGACATGAAGAGGGGTTCCTTTGCCCGCGACTCTCGAACGTCAAGGCTGAACGACGCGCACCCATGCCCGATCGACACCATTGGCAACCGTGAGGTTCACCTGCACCACACCGGCGTACGGCAGCCGGTACGAGAAGTCGCCAGCCGGCGGATCGTCGCAGCGGAATCCCCCTTCGGCGAGCACCCGTCATCCCCGACACTCCTCGAAGCGGGTGACGACGCACTGTACGAGGCCGAGGACTACGCGCTGCGCGACCAGATGACGAGCTCTCGGCTGAACTTCGTGAAGACCGGCGACCCGAACGGTGGCATGCTCCACTCCTGGCCGCCGTTCGCCGACGCCCCCGACCAGGTGATGGAGTTCGACCGCGGCAGTCGGATCGCCCCGCGCCCGCAGCCGGAGCAGGTCGACTTCTGGATGCGATACACCGGACCCGTCGCGTAGTCGTCGCGCGCCGGATCTTCGCGCACGGGCACCTCAGCCCCGCGGGAGGACGGAGGCACCGAGGATGCCCTCGATCTCCGTCCACAGTGCGGCACCGATCGTCTCGTCGGAGCTGCTGGGCACCGGCGCGGAGAGATGCGGTGTGCCCGTCGCACCATGTCGGGGGCCGATGTAAGGACGCACGCCCGGCGTCGTCATCGCCACGGCGGCGATGGCCGACTGCGCGGCAGACTCCTTGCCCTGAACGACCCGCGAGAAGAGCGGCGCGATGACAGGCGCCATAAGACGCACGGCCGGCGGCCGCTGATGCAGCGGCGGCCGGTCGGGGGTGAGAGCATCGATCGCCCCGCCCGGATGCGAGACGACGGACCGGATGCGCGAGCCCGACGCTATGAGGCGCCGGTCGAGCTCGAACCCCAAGATCTCGGCGGCGTGCTTCGACATCGCGTACGCGACACGAGGGCGGTACGAGGTCTGCGCACGCCAGTTGTCGAGGTCGAAGGGGATCGCTTTCGTGAGCATGCTGCCGGTACTGATGACACGCGCGGAGGGTGCCCGCTCGAGAGCGGGCAGCGCGAGGCGCAGGAGCTCCATGTGCGCCACGACATTCACATCGACGGTGGATTCGGCCCCGAAGGCGCCGGTCATGAACGTCGGCGACGCGGCGATGACTCCGGCGTTCATCACCAGCCCGTCGAGCGTGCTCTCTTCGCCGATGAGGGCTCCGGCCGATCGGACCGATTCCCGGTTCGACAGATCGAGTTCGAGGCGGCGGTGTCGAGCAGGTTCGGGCAGCAGATCGATGGCGGCCTCCGCCCTGGTCGTGGAGCGCGCGGCGACGATGAGGCGTGCGCCCCGGCGAGCGAGCCCTTCCGCGATGAAATAGCCGATGCCTCCGCTGGCACCGGTGACGAGGATCGTGCGTCCGTCGAGTCGCGACAGGTTCATGCGCAGCTGCTCTTCCCATCGTTTTGATTCAATGCTTGAAGCATTTCTTCCGATAGTACAGTCCTTGAAGCGAAGATCGATACGCTGAGCGCATGGCCTCTTCGCGAGAACAGCAGCTGTCGGAGGCGCTCTTCGCCGTCTACGATGTCGTCGCACGCACCGACGAGGCTCTTGCGCCCGCACTGCGCGAGTATGGGATCACCGCGACGACCGCGCATGTGCTCTGGGCGATCGACCCCGACGAACCGGCTCCGTCCATGCGCACGGTCGCCCGACTGACGCACTGTACTCCCCAGAACGTGACGTTCATGTGTCATCAGCTCGAGGCCAGGGGGCTGGTCGAACGACGGACATCGCCGTCCGACAAGCGTCAGCGCGTGATCGAGCTCACGGCACGCGGTCGCACGGCACGCGAATCGATCGTGGCGCTCGTCTCGACCGACTCACCTCTCGCCGACACACCGAGCAGAGACCTCGACGCCATCACCGGGCTGCTGACCGCACAGCCTCGCCCGACACCGCAGGGCACGACTCGCACCGACGCACAGGTTCCGCCGCGCGAGCGTCGGCCGCGCTAGGCCTGCGCAGGCAGCGCCAACTCGAACCGACTTTGAACAGCACGTCCTCCACGCTCCTCGTCACGACACGGACCGTCACCGCTGCGGCATCGAGGCCGCACGATCGACACCCACGTGAAGAATCTCCGTGCCAAGATCGAGGACGACCCGCAGAACCCCGCTCGTCTGGTCACCGTCTACGGGGTCGGATACACCCTGCGCTCAGTCTGAGAGCGGGCTCGTCGGCGGGGTCAGCGAGCGAGGCGAGAGCGTATCGCGTCGACGAATGCCGACGGCGCTTCGAGCGGCACGAAGTGCCCGCTCCCGTCGACGGGTCGGAGGGCGATGTCGGTGAAGTGGTCGCTCAACCGGTCGGCCCACTCGATCGGGAACAGCGGGTCCTCCGTCGGCCAGAGCATGAGCGTGGGTGTCTCGATCGGCGGAGGATCGCCTGCATACCCACGGTTGGCGAGGTACCACTGAATGCTCGCAGCGAACGCTCCCGGTCGCGAGTAGGCCTCGATGAGGTGCTCGCGGTGCGGGTGGGCCGTCGGCGCAGCGGGGCCGCTCCAGGCGCTCCAGAGATGGTCGAGATACCGAGCCACCGCGTCGGGGTTGCCGTCGATCAGCTCGACGGCGATCGGCTCGCGATGGAAGTGCTGGTACCAGAACACCGGCGCGAGGGCCGGCGCCGCAGCTCGGTCTCCGATACCCGGATACCCCGGAGTGAGCACGGCACCGTCGAAACGCGACGGGTCGAGGCGGAGGGCCGCCTGAGCGATGCGGCTGCCGATGTCGTATCCGGCGATGACGGTGCGACCACCCGCACCGTCATCCTCGAGCACCTCGAGAAGACGACGCGCGTGCGCGTCGGCCGTGGCCTCCGCCAGCGGGAGGTCGCCGTCGAATGCCGCTCCGAATCCGCGGAGATCGGGCACGATCACCGTCGCGGGCTGAAGCGCATCCCGAACCGCCTGGTAGTCGGACGGAAGCCCGGGCCACCCGTGGACGAGGATCACCCGATCCCCGGCATGCAGACCGTCCACCTGCTCTCCTTCCCCGTCCCCCCCGCCGGGGCAGTCTATGGCGTCACGTACTCGCGGAGATCGGCGGGGAGGGGCTGCGACCACCCTGCGCAGGAGCCTCGGCGAGTCCGCGGATCAGCGCTGGACGACGCGCACCCATGCCCGCTCGACGTCATCGGCGTACGTGAGGTTCACCTGCACCACACCCGCGTACGGCAGCCGGTACGAGAAGTCGCCGGCCGGCGGATCGTCGCAGCGGAATCCCCCTTCGGCGAGCACCCGCTTCTCGGCATCGGCGGTCACCACTTCGAACTCGACGCGGTCTCCCTCGCACTGCCCCTCGACCGTGAACTGTCGATCCGCGACGAGCACAGCGGG
>NZ_JBEOUR010000118.1:0-6065 GCF_040302605.1 Microbacterium sp. NPDC097977 | reverse complement strand
CATTCGCCGGGATCATCCTGGCGATCGTCCCCATCGTCGTCGATCAGATCACCAACCTGATCGACAACGGCCCCCAGATGGTCATGGAGGCGACGTGGGTCTAGACGCATTCGATCCACACGGAGACGCCGGTCTTGCCCCACTTCCAGTTGCCGCTGAATCTGCGACCCCCGGCGGAGAAGAAGCACCACAGCGCCAGGGCCGCCAGGAACGCGACCCCGAAGACGAGGATCGCCGCCATCAGCACCAGCCACCACGCATCCATCCGCAGGATCGCATCGTCGATCGCGTCCTGCGCACGCCGACGCATCATCGTCGGTTCGATTGCCGCCAGTAGGGACATGTACACCACCTCCATAAATTCGTTACAGCGAGAGGCTGTGCTGCCTCTGAAACGTAAACATAGTCATATGAGTGCAGAATGCTGACATACGTTGGCGCTGGGTGGAACGTGGTTGACCTTGACGCTGCGTCAACTCCTAGCGTGGGGACATCGCACGACGGACCCATGAGAGGAGCAGTGATGGCAGGGAGGGAGTGGGCGATCCAGGAGGTCGCCAGACTCGCAGGCACCACGAGCCGGACGCTGCGCCACTACGACTCGATCGGGCTGCTGCCCGCGTCTCGTGTCGCCCGCAACGGCTATCGCCAGTACGACGAGGCTGCGCTGCTGCGTCTGCAGCGCATCCTGCTGCTGCGCGAACTCGGGCTCGGGCTGCCGCAGATCGCCGAGGTCCTCGACGCGTCGACCTCTCGTGGCGGCGAGCAGTCCGCACTCAGGACCCACCTGGCGCTGCTGCGCGAGGAGCAGGGCCGGCTGGCGCGACAGATCGCGTCGGTCGAGAGCACCATCGAGACACTGAGAGGAGGTGAGGAACTCATGGCAGAGAACATGTTCGACGGATTCGATCACACCCGGCACCGGGACGAGGTCGAGCGCCGGTGGGGCCGCGAGGCATACGCCGACAGCGACCGCTGGTGGCGGGGGATGACCGAGGACGAGCGCGCCGACTGGCAGCAGCGCGTCTCCGACCTCGGTCGGGACTGGATTGCCGCCGCCGAGCGGGGCATCAATCCCGCATCCGACGAGGCCCAGGAGATCGCGCGACGTCATGTGGCATGGCTCAGGAGCATCCCGGGCACGCCTGCGGCGATGCCGGACGGCGACGTCAGGGGCTACGTGATCGGCCTCGGCGAGATGTACGTCGCCGATCCGCGCTTCGGCGCGAACTACGCGACGTCCGCCGGAGGCACGCAGGGAGCGGAGTTCGTGCGCGACGCGCTCCGCGTCTACGCGGAGAGCAGCCTGTGACCCGCAGGGATCCGCCCCGCCGTGGCAAGACCGAGATCGGATGCCGCGGCGGGGCGTAGGGTCGTGCCATGGCCCCCCGCCGCAGACGCACCGATGCCGCCCCGCTGTTCGCGGTGGCGGCGGGAGCCTATGCCGCGAACGTCGCGCTCGGGTCGGCCGTCGCCGCCAAGCTGATCGACACGAGTGGCTTCCGCTGGCTGCATCACGCGATCTACATCGCGACCTGCGTGGCCTCCGCCGCCGCGTTCTCGGCGCTCGTCTGGGGTCGACCGAAGCATGCCAGCCGCCGCGCGGCCCTCGTGCTCGCCCCCGCCGCGGCACCGCTCGCCGCCATCCCGTACCTGGGCACGCACAGCAGGCGGCATCCGCTCGTCGCGCTCGCAGCGGCCCCCTTCATCGTCGCGGGCCTCGTGTGCGCGCACCTCACCACCGACCGGAAGTGACCGCATGGAACTGCTCGACGCCATCCGCCGCCGCAAGACCACCAACGGGCCGTTCCTGCCCGACCCCGTGTCGGAGGAGCATCAGCGCATCCTGCTCGAGGCGGCGGGGCGGGCGCCCTCGCAGCTGAACAGCCAGCCGTGGCGCTTCGTGGTCATCGAGAACCGCGACACGATCGACAAGATCGCCCGCATCTCCGGCGAGAGCATGACCGAGGCGATGTCGAACGGCACGTTCTTCGAGCGGTACAAGCCCTACTTCCGCTTCAGCCAGGCCGAGATGGAGGAGAAGCGCAGCGGGATGCTGTTCGACAAGCTCCCCGCGGCGCTGCGGCCCTTCACGAGCCAGGTCTTCACCAAGCGCGGCCAGAAGCTGATGAACACGTTCGGCGTGCCCAAGACGCTGGGGGAGGAGAACCACAAGCTGGTCGGCGGATCCCCGTTGCTGCTCGGAGTGATGCTCGATCGCAGCGAGTACCGTCCAGGCCAGCTGTCGTCGTTCTACTCGGTGTTCAGCATGGGCGCGGCGATGGAGAACGTCTGGCTCACCACGGTCGAACTGGGCATGGGCATCCAGTTCATCTCGTTCCCGATGGAGGTGCCGGGGCGCTGGGACGAGATCAACGCGCTGCTCCGCGTGCCCGACGACCTGGAGCTCATGGCCGTCTACCGGCTCGGCTATCTGCCCCCGGAGCAGCGCCGGCCGGCGATCGACTGGTCGAGCCACCAGCGCAAGCTCGTCTCGCAGTATGTGTTCCGCGAGAACTGCGACGAGCCCCAGCAGGGGTGGGACTCGCCGCCTCCCGGGGCCGGCGCGCCGCCCCGGGACTGAGCGTCACCCGCCGCTCGTGCGCGGGAGCACCGTGAGGTCCTGAAGCGCGGGCCCCTCGATGCGGGTGCCGTCGGGGGCGAAGCGGGAGGCGTGGAGCGGGCAGTCCCACGTGCATTCGGCCTCGTTCCAGGCGAGCACGCCGCCGAGGTGCGGACACACGGCCGAGACCGCGCGGGTCACTCCCTCGACCGTCGAGATCGCGACAGGGCGCCCGCTGCGCTGCGCGACGACGCCTTCTCCCTCGGCGGGCCTCGGCACGGGAACGGGACGGGACTCGGCGTCGATCCACCCGGTCGTCGCGGCCGCGGCGACCTTGGCCCCCTCGACCGCCCCGCGCGCGAGATCCGCGGGGACGGTGAGCCTCGTGCCGATCTTCACCATCCAGCCAGGACGATCGTGCCAGCTCGCCCCCAGGATCTCGGCGGTGAGTCGCAGGGCGGCGGCGGGGGCGTTCGACAGGCCCCACTTCGCGTATCCGGTCGCGAAGCGGATGCGGCCGAGCCCGCGCGGCATCGCGCCGACGAAGGGGATCTGGTTGTGCGACTCGTAGTCCTGGGCCGACCAGCGGTGGGTCTCCTCGGCCTCCGGGAAGTACGTGCGCGCCCAGGACACGAGATCGTCGACGGCCGCCGCCTCGCCGTCTGAGCGCCCGACGGGGTGTCCGTTGCCGCCGACGACGAGTCGCGCGTCGCCGCCTGGTCCGTCCGCAGAGGACACCGGACGGATCGAGCGGGTGGGGTCGTCGACCGAGATGAAGGTGCTCTCGGGCACGTCGCCCGGCACACGGAACGAGACGCAATACGACCGGAACGCGCGCATCTTGGCGAAGTACAGACCGCGGTCGAGGATCGGAGACCCGGTGGCGATCACGATGTGCTCGGCGAACAGGGGGCCGACCGGAGTCTCCACGCGCGGTTCGGGCAGAGCGTGGGTCGCGGTGACGCGGACGCCGGTGTGCAGGGTTCCGCCCGCGGCGAGGAACTCCGCGGCGAGGGCGTCGGTCACCAGGGCCGGATCGATCGTCACCTGCTCGTCGAGCGCCACCGCCCCCGCGACGGGGAACGCGGTGGACGACAGCTCGGACCGCGAGAGCATCCGCGTCGGGAGTCCCGCCTCGCGCGCCGCCGCGTGCACCTGCCGCACCGCGTCGACTCCGCTCTCGTCCTGGGCATAGGAGTGATCGGTGCGCCGCTCGTACGAGACCCCGGCGTGATCGGCGAACGCGACCAGCCAGTCCATGCCCTCGCGGTTGCCGTCGACGTACGCCTGCACCAGCGAGGCCGGGTGGTGCGCGCGGATCTCGGCGAGGCGCTTGCCCTGCAGCAGGTTCAGCTTGCCGGTGTTGCCTCCCGTGGCGAGCTCGGCGACCTCTCCCGCCTCGATCACCGCGACATCGAGTCCGGCACGCGCGAGCATGACGGCGGTCGTCAGGCCGGTCAGGCCCGCGCCGACGATGATGACATCGTGTCGCGCCCCCGGGTCGAACGATGTGCCGGTGGGCGGGGTCCGGTCGAGCTTCCACAGTGGCTTCATGGCCCCAGTCTTCGTGCCGGGGCTCCCGATCCGCACCCGGTTGACAATCGCCGATCGCCTTGCCATGGCGAGGCTAGAGTTGCCGCGTGACCTCTCGCTCGCTGCTGCTCGTCTTCGCCGGTGGCAGCCTCGGCACGGCAGCACGGCTCGCCGTCGGACTCTGGATGCCGGATGCGGGCGGCTTGCCCGTCGCCACTCTCCTGGTCAATGTGCTCGGCGCGCTGCTCATCGGCATCCTCGCGGCACGGCTGCCGCAGACCACGGGTCTGCGAGTGTTCCTCGGTACGGGTGTGCTCGGCGGTTTCACCACGTACAGTGCGCTCATGACGGGCACGGATGCGCTCTGGGCGCACGCCCCGCTGCTCGCCGCCGCCTACGCCGGGGTCAGCCTCGTGCTCGGTCTCGCGGCGGCGGTGCTCGGGCTGCGGATCGGACGCCCTCGCTCGACCGTTCGCCGCGCAGGAGTCGACTCGTGAACCCCCTGTTGTTCGTCGCAGCGGCGCTCGCCGGGGGTGTGGGTGCCGTGCTGAGGTACCTCGTCGATCTCGGCGTCGCGAAGGTCGCCGGTCGTCGCTTCCCCTGGGGCATCTTCGTCGTGAACCTCACCGGCTCGTTCGCGCTGGGCGTCGTGACCGCGGCGCTGCCCGATCAGGCGTTCCTCCTCGGCGCCGGTCTGCTCGGCGGCTACACGACCTTCAGCACCGCGATGCTCGACACGGTGGCGCTCTGGCGCGACGGCGAGCGCAGGGCATCCGCGGTCAACGCTGTCGGGATGCTGCTGCTCGGTCTGCTCGCGGCCGGTCTCGGGCTGGTGCTCGGCTCGCTGCTCTGACCTCGCTCCGTGCGCCGCCAGAGCACTGCACCGGGCGAATGCCCAGGTTCGCCGCGCAGAATGTACAAACGTACATGTACGTGCGTACAGGCATGACAGCGCAGGGGGATCCGAATGAGCGAGGGCACACGCCGCCGCCGCGACCCTGAGGCACGCCGTCTCGAGATCATCACGGCCGCCGCCGAGCTCATCATCGAGGTCGGCGTCGACGCTCTCACGCACCGCAAGGTCGCCGCCCGCGCCGGTGTGCCGCTGGGGTCGACCACCCAGTACTTCGCCACCCTCGACGACCTGCGCGAAGCGGCCATCGGCGCGCTCGCCGCCGAGGTCGAGGTGCGCATCGACGAGACCAGGCGAGCGGTGGCCGCAGAGGGTGTGAGCCCCGAGGGCATCGCGCGACTCGTGCACCGCAGCCTCGAGGACGCGAGGGCGGTGCAGGCCGACCGCGCGGTCGTGACCGCGGCCGTGCACGATCCCCGCGTCCGCGCCTTCGCCCGGCGCTGGTCCGAGGAGATCGTCGGCTTCATCTCGCCTGTCCACGGAACGGATCGCGCACGGGCTGCCGCCGCCTTCATCGACGGCGTACTGTGGCACTCACAGATCCACGACGAGCCGCTCGACGAAGAGCTCATCCGCGACGCCCTCGCCGGGATCCTCATTCCCTCTCCGGCGTCCCCCTCCGCATCCGCCGCCGCAGCATCCGCCTGATCCGATCGAGAGAGAATCCGCCTTGTCGAACCTCGCCGTCCTGAGTCTCAAGAACCGCGCACTGATCGCGCTCATCACGATCGTCGCCGCCGTGTTCGGCGGACTCGCTCTGACGAACCTCAAGCAGGAGCTCATCCCGTCGCTCGAACTCCCGAACCTCGTGGTGCAGACGACGTACCCCGGCGCCTCGCCCGAGGTCGTCGAGAACGACGTGTCGACCCCCATCGAATCGGCGATCCAGGGCGTGCCGGGGCTCGAGGCCACCACGGCGACGAGCACCACCAATGCGTCGATCGTGCAGGCCACCTTCGCGTACGGCACCAACCTCGCGACAGCCGAGCAGAAGATCCAGCAGGCGATCAACCGCATCTCGGGTCAGTTGCCCGACGACCTCAGCCCGCAGGTCCT
>NZ_JBEOUR010000117.1:0-6071 GCF_040302605.1 Microbacterium sp. NPDC097977 | reverse complement strand
CTTCCAGTTCATGTTGTACGTGTCGATGATCTGACGGTTCGCATCGAGGTAGAACACGCGGTTGACCGTCTCGCCGACGAGCTCGACGTCGTGGCTGATCACGATCAGCCCGCCCTTGTAGTTCTTCAGGAACTCCCGCAGCCACACGACGCTGTCGGCGTCGAGGTGGTTGGTGGGCTCGTCGAGGATCATCGTCTCGGCGTCGGAGAACAGGATCCGCGCGAGCTCGATGCGGCGACGCTGTCCACCCGACAGGGTCGACAGCGGCTGGTCCAGGATGCGGTCGGGCAGCGACAGGTTGTTGGCGATCGACGCGGCTTCGGCTTCGGCCGCGTAGCCGCCCTGCCCCTCGAACTCCTCCGTGAGGCGCGCGTAGCGCTTCATCGCCTTGTCGGCCACGACGGGATCGTCCGATCCCATGGCGAGAGCCGCTTCCGTCATGCCGAGGTTGAGCTGCCCGAGACCGCGCGCATCGAGGATACGGGTGCGGGCGAGGTCCTCGGGATTTCCCGAGCGGGGGTCCTGCGGAAGATAACCCAGCTCCCCGGATCGGGTGACACTGCCCCCGGCCGGAAGCACGTCGCCGGCGAGCACCTTCGTGAGGGTGGTCTTGCCCGCGCCGTTGCGGCCGACGAGACCGATCTTGTCTCCGTCGCTCACACGGAACGACACGTTCTCCATCAGGAGGCGTGCGCCCACGCGGATCTCGAGTTCGTGCACGGCAAGCACAGCGGGATGTCCGTTCATTCAGGGGGAATCGGCCGAGCGGCCAAACTCCCAGTATAGATCGCTCCGCTGGGTGTTCCGTCGATGCGTCGCCGCACATCTACCTCCGTGGGGGGATGCGGTCGATACCCCAGGGTGATGACCCGCCGCCCCTCTGATTCCTAACCTTCTGAGGTGGACGTCATCAACGAGCTCATCCTGCAGACCGTCGCCTCCCCCTGGCTCTACGCCGTGCTGTTCGCGGTGACCGTCATCGACGGGTTCTTCCCCCCTGTGCCGAGCGAGACCGTCCTCGTGGCGGCGGCCGCGGTGCTCGCCTCCGCGGGCGACGTGTGGGCTCTGCTGCCGCTCGGTCTGGTCGCCGCCCTCGGCGCCGCCGTGGGCGACAACATCGCATTCGGGCTCGGTCGCAGGCTCGGCACGACGAGATGGTCGTGGATGCGGCGTCCCCGCGTCGTCGCGACCTTCGCCCATGCCGAGCAGGCGCTGTCGCAGCGGTCCGCAGCGCTGATCCTCGGCGCCCGTTACATCCCGGTCGGGCGCGTCGCCGTCAACATGTCGGCAGGGGCTCTGCGCTTCCCCTGGCGACGGTTCGTGCCACTGAGTCTCGTGGCCGGTGCGAGCTGGAGTGCGCTCAGCCTGACGATCGGGCTCCTCGCGGGCTCGTGGGTGCAGGAGCAGCCCTTGGTCAGCGCAGGGGTGGGTGTCGTCGTCGCGCTCGCCCTCGGTGTCGTCATCGATCGAGTCGCGGCCGCCCGACGCCGGCGCGCCCCGGTCGCGCAGCTGGCAGGATGACAGTCATGGCACGTCGACGGCGCATCGCGCGCGCTCCCCGCATCGCACGTCGCACCGTCGTCCTGGCCGTCATCGGAGCAGCCGGCATCGTTCTCTTCTCGGTGCTCGTGCCGATCCAGACGGCGTTGTACGGCACGCCCCTCCCCCTCTCGTTCATCCTCGCCGCCGCTGTGTGCACGGCGCCGCTGCTGTCCGTCACGCACCCCCGCTGGGCCATCGGGATGTTCTGCGCGGCCTCGTTCACCCTCCCGCTCCTGGTGGTCCCGACGCGCGCGACCGAGTCCCCCTGGCCGTGGTCGGTCCCCGCTCTCCTCGCTTTCGTGCTCCTCGTCGGGGTCACCACCTACGTCCACGGCGCGCGGGTCGGAGCGTTCCCTCTGGCGATCGGAGCGGTCCTGTCGCTCACCGCTCCACTGCTGCGTCCGGAGATCGTCGCGACGCCCGAGACGGCGGGCACCGCGACCGCGGACCTCATCGTCACGGTGTCCGTCGCCGCGGCGGTGTTCCTGGTGGCGATCCTCGTCGCGGGACGGATGCGGGTGTCGGCCGAGCTCGTCCGGGAGCGCGAGCATTCCGCACTCGAGGAGTCCCGGCGCTCCCTCGTCGAGGAGCGCACCCGCATCGCCCGCGAGCTGCACGACGTCATCGCGCACAGCATGTCGGTGATCCAGGTACAGGCCTCGACGGCGCGGTACCGGCTGCCGGAGATCGGCGATACCGCATCCGCGGAGTTCGACAGCATCGCGGCCACAGCGCGCGCCTCACTGACCGAGATGAGACGCATGCTCGGCGTGCTGCGCACCGAGGATCAGACCGCCGAACTCGCACCGCAGCAGGGCATCGACGACATACCGGCTCTGGTCGACACCCTGCGCCGCGCGGGCGTGACGATCGGTCTGGAGATCACCGGAGCGGTGACCGAGGCACCGCCGTCCGTCCAGATCGCCGTCTTCCGCATCGCGCAGGAAGCACTGAGCAACGCGGTGCGGCATGCCGCGGGCGCACCGGCGACCGTGCGGGTGCAGTCAGACGCCGACACCGTCCGCATCCGCGTCCGCAACGGAGCCGCGGCAGTCCCGGTGAACCCGACGGGCGGCGGGTACGGGCTGCGCGGCATGCGCGAGCGCGTCGAGCTGCTCGGCGGCGACTTCGCGGCGGGGCCGCAGTCCGACGGGGGCTGGGAGGTCGCGGCCACGCTTCCGGTCCTGCTCCCGCCCTCGAATCCCCCCGCCTCCCTCGAACGAACTCAGGAGATCCCGTGACCATCAGCGTCCTCATCGCCGACGACCAGGCCATGGTCCGTGCGGGCTTCGCCGCCCTTCTCGATGCCCACGACGGCATCCGGGTCACCGGCCAGGCCGCCGACGGCGCCGAGGCCGTCACCCTCGCCGCGAGGCTCGACCCCGATGTGATCCTCATGGACGTCCGGATGCCGCAGGTGGACGGCATCGAGGCCACGCGCCGCATCCTGGGCCCGGGGTATTCTGCGGCGCATGTGCCCCGGATCCTGATGCTGACGACCTTCGACATCGACGACTACGTCTACGACGCGCTCGAGGCGGGGGCCAGCGGCTTCCTGCTGAAAGACGCGCTGCCCGAGGAGCTCGTGCACGCGGTGCGAGTGGTCGCCGGCGGTGACGCGCTCCTCGCACCGAGCGTCACTCGACGGATGATCGAGCAGTTCGCGGGACGACGTCCGCGCACGCCCCGGGCGGCGACCGCGCTCGCGGAGTTGACCGACCGCGAGCGCGAGGTGCTCGTGCTCATCGGCCGCGGACGCTCGAACGGAGAGATCGCCACCGACCTCTTCATCGCCGAGCAGACGGTCAAGACGCACGTCGGCAAGGTGCTCGCGAAACTGGGCCTGCGCGACCGCGTGCACGCCGTGATCCTCGCGTACGACGCCGGGCTGGTCGAACCCGCGGCCTGAGCACCGGTGCCGACATCACACCACGGTAGGGGTGCGAACAGCCCCGCAGGGTGATCCGCTGCGGGCCACCGGGTTCATACGCTCCTCGGACACCCATCCGAGGAGGACACCATGGCCATCGTCGACACACCGCGGGTCACCGCCGCGCCGTCTCGGCTCCCTGCGGGCCGGGACACCGGGATCGACCTGCTTCGGGCGGTCTGCGTGGTCGGGGTCGTGCTCCTGCACGCGATCATGGTCGGCGTCACGGTCGTCGACGGTGCTCCGGTCTTCGTCAACGCGAGCGAGGGCACCCGATGGATCGTCCCTGTGAGCTGGCTTCTGCAGGTCATGCCGCTGTTCTTCATCATCGGCGGATTCGCCGGTCTGCTCGCGTACCGCCGTCAGCGCGACCGCGGCGCGTCTGCATCCGCCTTCATCGCAGGCCGGGTGCACCGGCTGCTGCGTCCGGCCGTGGTGACGATCGGCGTCGTGGGGATCGCACTCGGCGTGCTGAGCGCGATCGGCGTGCCGGCGGAGGTGATCCTGATCGCGGGGTTCCGCTACGGCCAGCCGCTGTGGTTCCTCGCGGTCTTCCTGCTCTGCCAGGCCCTGCTCCCGGCTCTCGCGCGTGCCCACGAGTCGATGCCGAAGACGACGCTGGGCGCGCTCGCACTGGCGGCGCTGGTCGTCGACGCCGTGCGCGCGCAGACGGGACTCGAGGGCGTGGGCTTCTTCAACCTCGCCTTCGTCTGGCTCGCCCTGCAGCAGATCGGCTTCTTCCTCGCAGACGGGACTCTCGACCGCCTGAACGGGCGCACGAGGGCCCTGGGCGGTGCGGCCGCTCTGATCGCGCTGGTCTGCTCGTTCGTCGGCGGCGTCCACTCCCCCGATCTGATCGCCAACATCAACCCGCCCACCACCGCCCTGCTGCTCGTCGGGGTCGTGCATCTGAGCGCCGTCTCCCTCCTCGGCGACCGGATCAGAACCCTCAGCCGGCGTCCGGCCGTTGCGGCCTTCTCCTCGTTCGTCAACCGCCGCACCATGACGATCTACCTGTGGCACATGCCCGTGCTGCTCGCCATGGCGGGCATGTCTGCCGTATGGGCAGCGACCTCGGGCATCGCACTCCCCGCACCGAGCAGCACGCTGTGGTGGGCGAGCAGGCCGCTGTGGCTCGCATCGGCGCTGGTCCTCACCGCTCTGGTCGCCGTCGTCTTCACCCGCGTGGAGACGCGCCCCTCGCCGTCGCCCACGGAATCGCGCACGCGCGTCTGGGCGGCGACCGCTCTCGGACTCGGCGGCGTCCTGCTGCTGCTGGTCGCCGGCACCTCCGTGCTCACCGCGACGATCACGGTGGGAGCACTGCTGTTCGCCGGGCGCCTCGCAGGCAGCTCAGGTCAGTCCGCGCGCAGCGAGCGCGTCACCCACATCGTCGGCATGGCGTAGCGTGCGCACCAACAGAGGCACCACCCCTCGTGCATCGATCCGGATCCCCCTGGCCCGGTGCGCGTCCCTGACGTCGGACGCGAACGAGGCGACCACGGGGACCATGGTGAGCGCGAGCGACATGGTCATCGCCACCGCATCGGGGTTCACGCCGTACCGCCGCAGGGGCACGAGGAGGCGGTGCAGAACAGCCACCAGCTGCTCCATGGGCGTCGTGATCGTCAGCAGCGACGCCGCCAGCAGGAGGGCGACGACTCTCCCCGTGTTGATCCACGCCGTCAGCGGGGACACGAAGATCCACAGCGCCGCGCCGAGCACCAGCACGAGCCACCGCAGACGCCAGATCTCCGTGCCGAGGACCCGCACCGGCAGCCGCGCCAGCAGATACAGAACACCGACCGCGAGCAGCGCCAGGGTGATGCTCATCACGCCGTGCGGAACCGCCGACAGCGTCAGCGCGAGCGCGGCGAGCACAGTGAGCTTCGCGCCGGCCGGCATCCGGTGCACGACGCTCGTGCCATGGCGATACGCCTGGATCATGCGCACAGATCTCGGTACGCGGCGATCACCTCGGCCGGTGCACCGGAGGCGTGGATCGCGCCATCCTCGAAGAGCACGGCGTGGTCGCAGCGCGACGCCAGTTCCAGGTCGTGGGTCACGATGACCAGCTGCGCCGCGCACGCGAGCAGCAGGTCGCCCACTCTGCGGGCATTGCGCAGATCGAGGAGCGTCGTAGGCTCGTCGGCGATCACCAGTCTCGGCTGCGTGATGAGCACCGAGGCGAGTGCGAGCATCTGCTTCTGACCGCCGGAGAGGTCGGATGCCGCGACCTGCGCGTGGTCGGACAGACCGTGCTCGGCCAGAGCCGCCGACACCCGCGACGCCACCTCCGCGCGCGGCAGACCGCGCAGCGACAGCGCCAGGTCCTCGGCCGGAGTCGGCATGAGGATCTGCGCCTGCGGATCCGTGAACACGAAGCCCACCCGACGCCGCAGTGCGACGGTGTCGCGCCTGCTGTCCAGGCCGTGCACCCGCACCGTCCCCGTCGAGGGGAGCACGAGTCCGTTGAGCAGTCGAGCGAACGTCGACTTGCCCGAACCGTTGGCGCCGATGATCGCCGTCGTCGCCGCGGTGAGCTCGACACTGACGTCGCGGAGGATGGCCCGCCCCTCGCGCTCGACGCTCACGTCGT
>NZ_JBEOUR010000116.1:0-6410 GCF_040302605.1 Microbacterium sp. NPDC097977 | reverse complement strand
GGGGGAGGGGAACACCCATTCGCTCTGCTCCGGCGTGGTGCGTCGCACCTCGCCGACCTCGAACACCTCCATGGAACGCCCATTCGCCTGCGCAGTCCAGGAAGAAACCAGGCAGAAAGGACACCGACGGTGATCCGACTCCTGTCGGAGGGCTGAGAGCTCCGCAGTTCCTAGATTCGTCTCACACGAACGACCGATCGGACGAACGACGCGCACCACGGATCGATGCGGACCTCACCCGCTCCCACAAGTGGCCCCCCCACGCACGAAGAGAGAGAAGAACGTACATGGAACGCGACGATCAGCGCACCTCGTCCACGGAGGTCCCCCGCCTGGGCGACCCGGATCTGCCGCAGGAGGGCGAACTGAACATCGTCGACCGTCCGCAGAGCAACAGGATGACCGGTCCGCAGAACGAGGTCATCGAATCGCAGTTCCCGAATCAGATGCACGCGCCGGCGACGGACATCAGCACGCAGCCGTTCTTCTGGTCGTCGTTCAACATCTCACCCCGCCGGGTGCAGCGCGGCGGGTGGGCGCGGGAGCTCACGAAGCAGGACTTCCACATCTCCGACGAGATCGCCGGCGTCAACATGTACCTCGAGCCCGGCGGCATCCGCGAGCTGCACTGGCACCAGACCGCCGAGTGGGCGGTCATGACCCGGGGCAAAGCACGGGTGACCACCCTCAGCCGGTCGGGCCTTCCCGCGGTCGAGGACGTGGAGGAGGGCGACCTGTGGTTCTTCCCCGCCGGCACCCCGCACTCCCTGCAGGGACTCGGGCCCGACGGCGCGGAATTCGTGCTGGCGTTCGATGACGGCGACCAGTCGGAGTCGAACACACTGCTGCTGACCGACTGGTTCGCGCACACCCCTCCTGAGGTTCTCGCGAAGAACTTCGGTGTCGCGCAGGAGGTGTTCTCCGACATCCCCCTGCACAACCTCTGGATCTTCCCCGGCGAGGAGCCGCCGGCGCTCGATGTCGACCAGGCCGCCGCGGGTGTCGAGTGGGGCATGGAGCCGGTCATCTTCCGCCTGTCGCGGTCGAAGCCTCTGTACGAGAACTCCGGTGGCAGCATCCAGATCGCCGACTCCACCAACTACGCCTACTCCAGCACCGTCGCCGCGGCGCTGGTGACCGTCGAGCCGGGATCGATGCGAGAGCTGCACTGGCATCCGAACGCCGACGAGTGGCAGTACTACCTGCGCGGATCCGCCCGCATGACCGTGTTCAACACCGGTCCACACGCGAACACGACCGACTTCCGTGCGGGCGACGTGGGTGTCGTGCGCAAGAACCTCGGGCACTACATCGAGAACACCGGTGACGATGTGCTGCAGTTCCTCGAGGTGTTCCGCACCGACAGGTACGAGGAGATCTCGCTCGCGAACTGGCTCGCGCACGTACCGCCGCAGCTCGTCGCCGCGCACCTGAACATCGATTCCGCGGTCCTGGCGACGTTCCCCCGCGGAGCCCAGGGCATCACACCCTTGCGCTGATCCCGGCGAGACGATCCGATCAGGCGAGCTGCTCTTCCCAGTCCGCGGGCACTCGCTCCGCGGGGCCGGGTGTGGTCTGCGACAGGGGGTGGCTGCGCGGCGGAGCGAGGAGGGGGCCGTCGAACGCGGTCGCGGTCCCGAAATCCCAGAACCAGTCCTCCCCGGGCTCGAAGCTCTGGATCACCCGATGTCCGCTCTCGTGGGCATGCTCAGTGGCGTGCTTGTGCAGGGAGTCGTCGCAGCATCCGACGTGGCCGCAGAGGGCGCACCGGCGCAGATGCAGCCACCACGAGTCGATCTTCTCGCAGTCCACGCACCCCGGTCCGGATGGCGGGACGTCGGCACGGATGAAGTCGCTGGGCTCGCTCATGAGCGGTCCTCCTGTCGTCGGCGGGGTGTCGAGGTCATGATGACGGGATTCCTCGGCGTACTCAAGAGTGCCCGCAGCCCCTCGTCCGTTCCTCCGACAGTCGTCGAAGCGCGGGCGGCGGTGCTCCTCTAGGTTCGAGACCGTGAGCACTCCTTCCCGGCGCGTCCCCATCGAGCCCCAGCGAGTCGACGCCCCACTGACCGCCAGTGCGACGTTCCTCGTGCTGACGGTCGGCGACGGGGCTGACGCGCCCGCCACCGTCCGGGACGTGATCAGCGGCATCGACGACATCGTGAAGAACGTCGGCTTCCGTGATCTCGACGCCATGCTGTCGTGCACCGTGGGCATCGGCTCGTCCCTGTGGCCCCGGCTGACGACCCGGAGGGCTCCTGCGGAGCTGCACCCGTTCCGCACGATCACTGGCAGCGCACACACCGCCCCGAGCACGCCGGGCGACCTCCTCTTCCACATCCGCGCGAACCGCCGGGATCTCGTGTTCGAGTTCGAGCGCCAGCTCCTCGACGTCCTCGGCGACGCCGTGACCGTCGTCGACGAGACCTCGGGCTTCCGCTATTTCGACGTCCGCGATCTGCTCGGTTTCGTCGACGGCACCGCCAACCCCATCGGGAACGCCGTGGCCGACTCCACTCTCGTCGGTGCGGAGGACGACGAACACGTCGGAGGCAGTTATGTCGTCGTCCAGAAGTACCTGCACGATCTCGGCGCGTGGCAGCAACTGACGACCGAGCAGCAGGAGGCCATCATCGGCCGCCGGAAGGCGGACAACATCGAGATGGACGACGCCCCCGTCGGGCAGAAGTCGCACAAGACTCTCGCCACCGTCGTCGTGGACGGCGTCGAGCACGACATCCTGCGCGACAACATGCCCTTCGGGAGCCCTGGAGCATCATCGTTCGGGACCTACTTCATCGGGTACACCCGATACCTGTGGGTCATCGAGCGGATGCTGGAGAACATGTTCATCGGCGACCCTCCCGGCTCGTACGACCGGCTTCTGGACTTCTCCACAGCGATGACCGGCAGCACGTTCTTCGCGCCGTCCGCCGACGTCCTCGCGGCTCTGGCCGACGCCGAGGGGGTCACCGGCCCGTAGCGGCCCACTCCAGCCGGCTGAGACCGCCGAGTGCGAGCGTGCGCCGATCGTCGACACACAGATACGTCAGCAGCGTGTGACCGCATCCGCGGCAGAGGAGGATCATCCCGTCGCGGTCGAGTTCGGCGACGGCATCCGCCAACTCGGCCTCCCGGTCGCACCGCCCGCAGGCGGCGCGGGCGCCGGTCATGTCTCTGCCGAACAGCTCGAGCAGCAGTCCGCCGGCGGCATTGCCGTCGACGCGCTCGCGATGGCCGGGGTGGGCAGCGTCCATCAGGCACCTCCGAATCGTTCGGTGCGGATGCGGTCGGGGGAGTGGCCCGCCGCGACGAGCAGATCCGCCACCGCCTCGACGAACCCGGTCGGTCCGCAGACGTACACGGTGGGATGATCCGACGGAGGGATCGTGGACGCGGCGATCGTCGCGGCATCGAGCCTGCCCGCAGGGCGGGGGAACCCGGGCGGCGCAGTGCGCGTGTAGGCCCAATCGACCGTGAGGGTATCCGAGGCGAGCCCGTTCAGCTCGGCGGCGTAGAACGCGTCGTCCGCAGAGCGCACCGAGTACAGCATCCGCATCGGACTCCGACTGGCCGCGCGTTCGTGCACTCTGGCCATCGCGATCAGCGGGACGATCCCCGAGCCGCCCGCGATCAGCTGCACGGGGTCGGTGCGTTCCGGGCCCCAGACGAAGTAGGCGCCGATGGGCCCACGGACCTCGAGCTCGTCTCCGGGGCGTACGTCCTGCACGAGATACGGGGAGACCTCTCCCTCCGGCACCTCGTCGACCGCCAGCTCGAGAACCGGTGAGCCGCCCGAGGATGCGAGCGAGTACGAGCGCACCGCCTGATAGCCGTCCTCCGCGGTGAGTCGGATGTCGACGTGCTGGCCGGCCGCGTTGCCCGGCCACCCGTCGACCTGCAGCTCGATCACCCGACCGTGCGGGGTGGCGGAGCGCACACCGGTGACTCTGCCGACCAGCCAGAGGGGAGCGGTGATCACCAGTACCGCTCCTCTTTCCACGGGTCGCCGTACATGTTGTAGCCGTTCTGCTCCCAGAATCCCGGTTCGTCCTGCTCCAGCAGGTCGAGTCCGTGCACCCACTTGGCGGACTTCCAGAAGTACAGATGCGGGACGAGCAGACGCGCCGGGCCGCCGTGCTCGGCGGCGAGCGGCTCGCCCTCGAACTCGACGGCGACCCAGGCCCGACCGCCGGTGAGATCGGCGCGCGGGACGTTGGTCGTGTAACCGCCGTAGGAGAAGACGCGGGTGTAGTCACCGTCACCGGCATCCGCGAGCAGGTGGTCGAGCGAGACTCCACGCCACCGCGTGCCCAGCTTCGACCAGCGGGTGACGCAATGGATGTCGGTGGTGATGTCGTCGAGGGGGAGGTCATGCAGCTGCTCCCACGACCACGTGCGACGGATGCCGTCGAGGCCGACGACGGCGAACTCCCAGGAGTCCGTCGACACGCGCGGGGTGGGTCCCGCCGAGAGCACCGGGAAGTCCGCGGTGAGGTACTGCCCGGGTGGCAGACGGTCGTCCGACTCGCGTCTGCGTGCGCCGAACCCTCGGGAGATCACGGCCATCATCGTCCTCCTTCACCCACGGAACCCGGCGCTCGCCGTGTGGCACCGAGTCTAGGACCGGCGGACGCTCCCGTGTATCGGCGGGTCCGGGCGCCGCCGCCTAGGATGGGCCGAATGGCGGGGTGGACGTGGCAGGCGTGGGTCGGGCTCATCGGCGGAGGGCTGATCTTCGCAGCCGTTCTGGTGCCGATCCTCGTGGTGCAGGTCCGGCGCTACGGTGCGCTGTCCTTCCCACGGCTGCTGGGTGCGGCGGCCGTGAGTGTCTACGCGGTCGCCCTCGTGGCGTACACACTGCTGCCCCTGCCGGAGCTGCGGGACAACTGCGGCGCGGGCGGCGGCGGCCTCGAGTTGGTCCCCGGCCACTCCGTCGGTGACATCCTTCGGGAGACCCAGGGACTCTCCCTCCTGGGTGTCCTGACCAGTCGCGCCACACTGCAGGTGCTGTTCAACGTCGCGCTCTTCGTCCCCTTCGGGCTGATCGCCCGGCGGTACTGGAACCGCGGTCCGTGGGTGTCCATCCTGCTGGGAGCCCTGGTCTCGCTCGGGATCGAGACCACGCAGCTCACGGGGGTGTGGGGGCTCTACGAGTGCGCCTATCGCGTCGCCGACGTCGATGACCTGATCGCGAACACGGCGGGAGCGGCGATCGGTGTGCTCCTCGCACCGCTGCTGCTGGCGTGGATGCCCAGCGCTCGCAGCCTGAGGGCCACCCGTGCGACCCCGCGACCGGTGACCGTCTGGCGCCGCTGGTTCGGCATGATCCTCGACGCCGTCGCGGTGAACATCGCGATCGCCCTGGTCTCCCTCGTCGTGGTGCTGCCGAAGCTGCTGCTCTCCGGCGGAGACGGACCGTCGGTGCCGGACGACGCCTTCGAGGCAGCGATCGTCGCGGTCGGCGCCGCCGTGCTGGTCCTGGTGATCCCCGCGGTCGTGTCCACGGGCGCCTCGATCGGTCAACGCCTGGTCTGGCTGACCCCGGAGTGGTCGGAAGGTCGACGTCCGCTCGCCCGCAGCCTCGCCCGAGCCGGCGTCGTCGGTCTGCCGTATGTCGCGGCGACCGCCCTCGACGGGCTGCCCGAGGCGGTGCCCTTCGCCCTGCAGACCGTCGTGGGCATCGTCGCCATCGTCAGTGCGCTCGTGGTCGCGATCGCGGTGATCTCGGTGCCGTTCACCCGCGGACATCGTGGTCTGTCGGCCGCGCTGACCGGTGCGGAACTGCGCGACTCGCGCAGCTGATCTCGAGGACCCCTCGATCCCGCTCCCCGAGCGGGATGTCAGGCGTGTGAATTTTTTCTTTGAATACGCGTTCTTCGTGCTATTTTCACTGATAAACCAGTTGATATAGCGACGGAGTCACATTGCTGAGCAAATCTGCACTTTCTGCCGACTCCAGCGCACCCCCGGCGCCCGCTCCGTCCGCGGAGAAGCTGGCCAGAGAGAACATGCCGCTCGCGACCTTCCTGGCCGTCGAGAAGGCACGATCGGCCACCCACGTCGACCTCGACGACCTGCTCTCCGCGGCACGCCTCGGGCTCGCCCGCGCGGCGATGACCTACGACTCATCGCGCGGCATCCCCTTCGGCGCGTTCGCGAGCAGTCAGATCAACTGGGCGATGCTCTCGGAGATGCGTCGGGCCGACCCCGCAGGCGAGCGCGGACGCGACAAGATCGAACGGGTGCGGGTGGCCGCAGACGTGGTCTTCGCGCGCACCGGTCGGACGGCGACCGTGGCCGAGCTCGCGAAGGAGTCCGGCCTCGGCGCCGACGCCGTCGCCGAGATGTTGCAGCTCGACGAGATGGTGCGCTCCGCCATCAGCTTCGACGAGCACTTCGATGTGGAG
>NZ_JBEOUR010000115.1:0-6436 GCF_040302605.1 Microbacterium sp. NPDC097977 | reverse complement strand
GGCCCGGATGGGCCGTGCGCGTCGTGATGCGTCGAGTCTCAGCTGCGTCGAGACTCAGCCGCGTCGAGACTCAGCTGCGTGGGGTGCGAGCGAGCAGGTCGCGGATCTCCACGAGCAGCTCGGCCTCGGTGGCCGCGGCCGGCTCCTCCTGCGGCTCTTCGGCCGGGGTGCCCTTGCGCGCTTCGACGTGCGCCTTGAAGGTGTTCATCGGCAGCACGAAGACGAAGTACACGACGAGGGCGACCGAGAGGAAGCTGATGACCGCCGAGATCAGGTCGCCGAGCGGGAAGGTCACGGTGTCGCCGTAGATGCTCTTCAGCTGCGGGCCGAACTGGCCCGTCGCGTCCGCCTTGAAGAAGAGGGAGACGAGCGGGGTGATGATGCTGTTGACCACGGCGGTGACGATCGCCGTGAATGCGGTGCCGATGACGACGGCGACGGCGAGGTCGATGACGTTGCCGCGCAGGATGAAGTCTTTGAAGCCCTTGAGCATGATGTGCCCCTCAGTGATCGATGTCAGGAAGTGGTGGACGTCGTCGCCGGCGCCGGAGTGGAGCTCGACGTCGACTCGGACTTCGATGATGCCGGGGCGGAGGACGAAGCACCAGACCCGGCGCGCGAGTCGGTCCGATAGAACCCGGATCCGTTGAACGTCACACCGATCGATCCGTACTGCTTGCGGAGCTCTCCGCCGCATTCGGGGCAGACGGTCAGGGCGTCGTCGGAGAAGCTCTGCACGGCGTCGAAGGCGTGGCCGCAGGAGCGGCAGGCATAGGCATAGGTCGGCATGGCGATCCTCGAGGGTCAGTGTCGCGGCTGCGACAGGAGAAGGGTCTGCGTGGGGGTGACGACGCCGGTGACCGGCTGATCATGCACCTCTCGGGGCAGGAGATCGAGTACCTCGGAATCATAGATGACCGCGTAGACGGGCGGGCACCTCTCCATCGAGCCGATGGTCTTGTCGAAGTATCCGCGGCCCCACCCCATCCGCATGCCGCCGCGATCCACGGCGGCTGCGGGGATGATCATCAGGTCGACGTCGTTCACGGCGATGGGTCCGAGGACCTCGCCGGTCGGCTCCGGCAGACCGAAGAGCCCCTCGACCACATCGTCGTCCTCGGTGGCGACGGCCCAGTCCAGCAGGCCGTCCGCGCGGGTGATGGGGAGGAGCACGCGGATGCCGCGACGGACGGCGCCGGTGACGAACTCCCGGGTCCCCGGCTCGGTCGTCGAGGACAGGAAGCAGGAGATCGATCGCGCACCGAGCGTCTCGACGAGGTCGTCCAGACGCTGCGCGATCGCGGATGCCGCGGTCTCGCGCTGTGCGTCGCTCAACAGCTGGCGTCGTTCGCGGAGCTCGGCGCGCAGCGCGCGCTTCTGGTGCTCGACGTCGGTGGACATGCCTCCGAGTCTACGGCGGCATCCCCGCTAGGCTGTCAGGATGGGTACACAGAAGATGAAGGCTGTCATTCCCGCCGCCGGACTGGGGACACGATTCCTTCCCGCGACGAAGGCGATGCCGAAGGAGATGCTGCCTGTCGTCGACAAGCCGGCCATCCAGTACGTCGTCGAAGAGGCCGCGAGTGCCGGCATCGACGACATCCTCGTGATCATCGGGCGCAACAAGAACGCCATCTCCAACCACTTCGACTCGGTTCCCGAGCTCGAGGTGAAGCTCATGGAGAAGGGCGACACGGGCCGCCTCGCCAGGGTCGTGCAGTCGAGCGATCTCGCCGACATCCACTTCGTCCGTCAGGGCGAGCCGAAGGGCCTCGGTCACGCAGTGCTGCGTGCGCGCACCCACGTCGGCGACAGCTCGTTCGCCGTGCTCCTCGGCGACGACCTCATCGATGAGCGCGATCCGCTGCTCACCGCGATGATCGCCGAGCACGAGCGCAGCGGTGCCGCGGTCATCGCCCTCATGGAGGTCGACCCCGCCAACATCCACATGTACGGCGCCGCCGCCGTCGAGCCGCTCGAAGGATCGGATGCCGTGCGCGTCACCGGCCTCGTCGAGAAGCCCGCACAGGAGGACGCCCCCTCGAACCTCGCGATCATCGGCCGCTATGTGCTGCCGGCGTCGATCTTCGAGGTGCTCGAGCGCACGGAGCCGGGCAAGGGCGGCGAGATCCAGCTGACGGACGCTCTGCAGGAGCTCGCCACGCGCCCCGAAGGACCCGGCGTCGTCGGAGTGATCTTCCGCGGCCGACGCTACGACACCGGCGATCGGGTGGACTACATCAAGGCGATCGTCCAGCTCGCCTCGGACCGCGAGGACCTCGGCCCCGAGCTGCGGCCGTGGCTCAAGGAGTTCGCGGAACGCCTCTAGGCGTCATCGCGGCGTGGGGAGCGCTCGGATGGATCAGGCGACGGGGATGCGGCATGGTCCCATCGAGCTGCGCCTCGTGCGCCCTCGCGATGCCAGGACGCTTCAGCACGAGCTGTTGAGCAACAGATCCTGGCTGCAGCCGTGGGAGGCGACGGTGCCGTACGGTGCCGTCTCCTTCGACATGAGGCTCAGCATCCGCCGGCTCCTGCAGCAGTACCGCGACGGGTCCGGCTATCCGTTCGTCATGGAGTACGACGGCGAGATCGCCGGCCAGCTCAACGTGTGGGGAGTCGCACGCGGATCTCTGTGCTCGGCGACGATCGGCTACTGGGTCAGCGAGCGCTTCGCGGGCAAGGGCATCACGCCCACCGCTGTCGCCCTCGCGACCGATGCCTGCTTCACCGAGTTCGCGCTGCACCGCATGGAGATCTGCATCCGTCCGGAGAACGCCGCGAGCCTGCGCATCGTCCAGAAGCTCGGCTTCCGGTATGAGGGACTGCGCCGCAGGTACATCCACATCGACGGGGACTGGCGGGACCACTACGCCTTCTCGCTGACCCGCGAAGACGTGCCGCAGGGAGTGCTGGCGCGATGGCTGCGTGGAGAGGTCCCACCGGACGCCGCGACCATCCCTCCCTCCGACCGACTCGCGATCTGACTCGGGCCCCTGAACTCGTCGCGACACACGCCCCGCCTGAGGGCTCCGAGCAACGATCTTCCCGTACCGTTGTCGACATGGACGGGCCGGTGCTGAGCGGGGGAGTGATCGTGCTCGTCGCTGTGCTCCTGTGGATGCTCTATCTGCTGCCCTCGTGGCGTGGACGTTTCCAGTACGACGCCGCCGAGCGCAACGCCGTTCGACTGAACCAGGCGCTCCGGGTGCTCGCGGAGACCAGCGAGACGCCCACGGAGGTCCGCCTCGAACTCAATGCCAGAACGGCGCTGGCGCAGCAGAAGCTCGCGAAGCGACTGCAGTCCGAGAAGGAAGCCGGCGAACTCGCCCTGCTCCGTGAAGAGCTGGCCGCCACGAAGGCGGATCCTGCCGTGCGGCAGGCTCGCGCCCGTCGGCGGGTGCGGTTGACCGCGACGTCCGCGGTGCTGCTCGGGTTCACCCTGGTCGGGCTCGGGGTCTGGCAGCTGCTGACCGTGCAGGCACCGCTGCTGATCTGGGTCGGATCTGTGCTGGTGATCGTGTCGGGCATCGCCCTGCAGCGCATGTCCTCGGTCGCGGCGCGCGCGGCACGTCGTGCGGTGCGGGTCGAGGAGAAGCCGGTGGAGCGGGTTGCGCCGGCGCTGCATGATCAGGGCCGTGCGACCTGGACACCGCGTCCGCTGCCCGAACCCCTCGTCTCTGTGACGGGGTCTCGCGCTCAGGTGGCACGCGCCGAGATGGACGCACAGGAGGGGCGTCGCTCTGCGGCCCGCCTCGCCGAACTCCGCGCCCGCGCAGAGGAGATGGCACCGCCCACCCCCGTGCAGATGCCGGCCGCGGCGTCACCCTTCGCCCGGATGGGCTACGTCGACGACGCGGAGATCGAAGCGCACGTCCGCGACCTCCTCGCCAAGCGCGCAGCCGGATGATGCGCGACGCGAGTGGCGCGGCGAGCGTGATAGCGTAGAACACGTAAGGGCCTATGGCGCAGTTGGTAGCGCGCCTCGTTCGCATCGAGGAGGTCAGGGGTTCGAATCCCCTTAGGTCCACCACAGTCAGCAGTCGGAACACGGGATGCATCCCGAGGATCCGGGTGACGCACCATATGAAGAAAGCCACCGGTTCCCCGGTGGCTTTCTTCGTTTTTCTCGCAGGGGGCACTGCTGCCCACCCCCGCGCTGCGCGGTGACGTCTACGCAGCCGGCGGACGCAGCTGAAGGGTGGCCGGCGGGTACGGGGACCAGAGCTCGCGGGATGCCGACTCCGGGTACTCGATGACATTCGGTCCTTCCTCACCGTCGAAGATGCGTGTGGGCCACACAGTCTCACCCGTCGGTGCCCACCCGGGGTCGCCGGTAGAGGCGAACCGCCGCCAGACGCTGCGCATCTGAGCGCTCAGCTGATGGGCCGAAGCCGGAGGCTCCTCTCCCAGGTACATCGCAGCATCTCTCACAGTGCCGAGCACGAGGGGGATGTCCAACCCGTGACATGCTCTGAGCAGCCCGCCGTAGAGCGGTGACGCCCAGGTGAGCTCGTATCGAAACGCGCTTCCGCCGCCACGCACGTGCGCTGTGGCCAGATGAGCGCTGGGCATCCGGAACGCACCGTCCGACATGAGCACGGTGAAGAGCTCGGCCTCGCTCAACTCCCCGTGGGCAGCGCGCTGTCGATCTTCGGCGGTGTCCCGAGGGCCAGGTCCCCACATCCATGCAGCGTCTTGCACGGCACCGGAGGGAAGTGCGACGAGCTGCCCCGCCATCGCCTCGAACAGCCGCCACTCCTCCCTGGTGTGGCCGACCAGAAGCTGCACATCCCGGGCGTCTCCTCTGGCCAGTGCCTCCCAGGGCTCAGCAGGCAGCGTGTCGTCGTCCATCACCAGGCTGAAGGGCGTCGGCCCGCCGGACACCGCCCCCCAGCGCCGTATGGACGGCATGCGGAGCTGGAGGTCGTCCACCAGCGCGGCCAGTTCGTCCCGACTCAGGGTCGCCACAGCCGCGGCTGTGCTGGGGAGCCCACGGGGCGCCAGGAGCTCTCGAGTGATGTCCTCGGAGAGTTCATGTGAGAAGAAGGTTCCTGGAACGCTCTGCGCGATGGCGCGGTGGAAGAGGCCCTCTGCGGCAGGCGCGACCATGAGGCTCGCGACGCTGGCACCGCCGGATGATTCGCCGAAGATGGTCACGCACCCAGGATCTCCGCCGAATGCCGAGATCTCATCGCGCACCCACTGCAAGGCGAGAATCTGGTCCAGCAGGGCTCGGTTGTTCGGCACATCTTCCAGAGCCAGGTACCCTTCGGCCCCGACCCGGTAGTTCACCGTCACGACGACAACATCGCCGTCGCCCGCGAGTACGGACCCGTTGTAGACGGGATCGGCAGTGCATCCCACTCGGAAACCGCCACCGTACAACCACACCATCACAGGCAGCGGGGCACTGCCGGATGCGGCCGGGGTCCAGACATTGACCGTGAGGTACTGGCCGGCGAGACGGCGGCCCTGAGGGAAGACGGCCGTCGGCACGCCGGGAAAGCCGTACTGCGGCGGTGTCGGGCCGAACTCGTCTGCCTCGAGAACGCCGTCCCACGCTCGAGCCGGCGTCGCGGCGTTGAACCGTTGGGACTCCTCCAGGGTTTCTGCGTAGGGGATTCCCAGAAATACGGATAGGTCGCCCTGCCGAGAGCCACGGATCGCTCCTCGTGTGCTCATCACCTCGATCGGTGTCGAATCCATATCTATGTCCTTTCAGTGTGGGAGGCGTGAACGTCGAGCACGATCTTGCCCAGATGTCGGTTCGCCTGCATGAGCGACTGAGCGGCCTCGGCGTCCATCCAGTCCAGGTGCCGGTCGATCGTCGGCCGCAGGTGCTCTGCGGCGTCAGTCCCTGCGAGAACGCGCGCGACGTCGGCGATGATGTCCGCCTTCTCGCTCGGACTGCGCGTGCGGAAGGTGACGCCGATGATCTCCATCCGCTTGAGCGCCAGCGCCTCCATGTCCAGTTCGCCGAGGCCGCCACCCAGTCGTCCCACGCTCACGAGTCGTGCCTTGAGGGCTGCTGCGATGACGCTGTCTCCGAGATACGGCCCCCCGACGTGGTCCACGATGACGTCGACTCCCGCGTGGTCGGTGGCTGCCCGGACCTGATCGGCGAAGCCGCCCGAAGACGGGTGTATCACCGTATCGGCACCCAGAGAGTGCAGGAGGTCATCGGCTCGGTCGCTCCTCGTCGTCGCGATCACCGGGCTCGCTCCGAGGTACGACGCCAGCTGGACCCCCTGAAGTCCCGCGCCCGACGACGCGCCGTGAATCAGCACGGACTCGCCGGCGGCGAGCCTGCCCGCCGTGACCAGTGCATTGTGCGAGGCCGCCAGCCCGAGAATCGACGCCGCACCCTCGGCGTACGTCCATGTCGACGGAATCTTCACCGCCAGTCCGGCATCCACGGCGACCCGCTCGGCGT
>NZ_JBEOUR010000114.1:0-6469 GCF_040302605.1 Microbacterium sp. NPDC097977 | reverse complement strand
CCGCCGCCGCGAATCTCATCGAGGCGCGGCGATTCATTCGCGAGCTGACACCTCCCCAGCTCGACGATCAGACCCTCGGTGGGGCGCTGCGTCGGCTGGCGCGCACGCAGTGGGCGACGCAGGGACTCGACGTGCAGGTGCGGGTCTCCGATACCGTCGTCCTACCCATGCACCTGCAGACGGCACTGCTGCGCATCACGCAGGGTGCGATCGCCAACGTCCTCCAGCACGCCCACGCGACCACGGCGACGGTCACCATCGGCATCGAGGGCGACACCCTCCGTTTCACCGTCGAGGACGACGGCACCGGTTTCGACGCGGAGCTTCCTGAACCAGGGACCGCCGGGAAGTCGGACTCCTTCGGCCTGCGCGCCACCGCCGAGCGAGTGCATCAGCTGGGGGGACGGCTCGATATCGACACCGCGTCGGGTCGAGGAACGACACTCACCGTCGATCTGCCCCTGACGGAGTTCGCATGATCCGCCTCGTCATCGCCGACGATCACCCCATCGTGCGGGCGGGCCTCGCCGCCCTGTTCAGTCTCGAAGCGGATCTCGAGGTGGTCGCCGAGGCAGGCACACCCGAAGAGGCCGTGACCTGCGCCGAGCGCGAGAATCCCGACGTGGTGCTGATGGACCTGCAGTTCGGCGCCCAGTCCCCGACCACGGGTGTGGACGCGACCCGACGCATCCGTGCGCTCGAGGCTCCGCCCTACGTGCTCGTGCTCACGAACTACGACTCGGATGCCGACATCCTCGGCGCCGTCGAGGCCGGCGCGAGCGGCTACCTGCTGAAGGACGCGCCGCCGCACGAGCTGACCGCCGCCGTGCGCGCAGCGGCCGCCGGAGAGAGCGCGCTCGCTCCGGTGATCGCCTCCCGTCTGCTGGATCGCATGCGCGCACCCCATGTCAGCCTCAGCAGCCGAGAGATCGAGGTGCTCGAACTCGTCGCCGCCGGGCGCTCGAACAGCGAGGTGGCTGACCTGCTCTTCGTAAGCGAGCGGACCGTGAAGTCGCATCTCGCGCACATCTTCTCGAAGCTCGATGTCAGCTCACGCACCGCCGCGGTCTCGGCGGCGCGCCAGAAGGGGATCCTCCGCTGACACCCGGTGTGTCGCGGACCTCAGATGTCGTAGACGGCGCGTCGATGCGCGACACGGACGACCGTCACGAGCACCTGCTCATCGATGACCTCGTAGAGAACCCGATAGTCGCCGACTCGTATTCTCCAGGCGTCGTCGCGAGGACGCACCCCCCTCAGGCGGCGGGAGCAGCCGTCGACGCGCGCACGATCAGCTGAGACCCGAGAGTCACGACGTCGTCGATCGCGGTGCCGTTCATGGCCTGCAGCAGCAGGTCGACCGCGAGTGCGCCGCTGCGCTCGATCGGCATCCGCACCGTGGTGAGCGCGGGGGTGACCGCGCCCGCGAGGTCGATGTCGTCGATGCCGACGATGCTGATGTCGGCGGGGCAGCGCTTGCCGAGTTCGAGCAGCCCCGCCTCGAGTCCGAGAGCCACGAGGTCGTTGTAGGCGATCACGGCCGTGGCTCCGCTGGCGGCGGCCGGGGCAGCGGCGGCCCGGCCTCCCTGGATCGACGCGGCGTGATGGCTGAGTCCGGTGAGGAGGATCCCGTGGCGCTCGCACGCACGGGCCACCGTGTCGGCTCGGCGCGCATCCGCCCAGGACCCGCGGGGTCCCGCGGCGTAGGCGATGTGCGTGTGACCCAGGGCCGCGAGATGCTCGATGGCCTGCGCCGGGCCGTGCTCGGTGTCCATGAGCACGCAGGGCGCGCCGTCGATCTGACGGTTGACGATGACGTACGGGGTGTCGCCGACGAGCTCGAGCACATCGGCGTCGGGCAGACGCGGACTGCATAGCAGCATGCCGTCGAGCTTGCGCGCCTGCTCGATCTGCTCGCGCTCGCGACGCAGGTCCTCGTCGGCGTCGAACAGCACGATGCGGTGACGCCCGTGCCAGGCCTGGCCCTGCACGGCCTTGAGGAGAGTGGCGTAGACGGGGTTGGCGACGTCGGGAACGACGACCCCGAAGGTGCGGGTCGCGGTGGCCTGCTGCGACGCGGCGTACCCGAGTTCACCCGCAGCCTCGAGAACGCGGCCGAGCGTGTTCGGGGCGAGGCGATCCGGCTCTCCGAAGGCGCGGGAGGCGGTGGCGATCGACACGCCTGCGCGCCGTGCCACATCCGTCAGCGTCGCCGCCATGTCGACCTCCCACCCTCGCAGGCAATCCTACGATCCCCCCTCCCGATGTAAAACCGGTTGACAAGTTTGTACAAACAATGCACACTGATTTTCATGACGATCAACGCCGATCACCCTCAGCGGTGCGCGGCCCCGAGCGAAGGAGCCACCGCGTGAGCGACGACACACCGGTCCTGCGCCGCACCACCCCCGCGAGCGCCACCCCCGGAGCCGCCCCCTCGGCTGCCGGCATCCTGCACCTCGGACTCGGAAGCTTCCACCGTGCGCACCAGGCCGTCTACACGGCAGCCGCCCTGCAGTCCGCCGGCGGCGACTGGGGGATCATCGGCGTCGCCTCGCGTTCCCGCTCCATCGTCGACGCGATGCACGCCCAGGACATGCTCTACTCGGTGGCCACCATCTCGCCCGGCAGCACCTCCCTGAGCATCCCCGGCGTGCACACCGATGCCTTCGTCGGCGCGGAGCAGCCCGAACGCGTCGTCGCGCAGATCGCCGACGACGGCATCCGCATCGTGACGCTGACGGTGACCGAGAAGGGCTACAGCTACTCCCCCGCGTCGCAGGCGCTCGACCTCGACGACGACACCGTGCGCGCCGACCTCCGCGGCGGTGCCCCCCGTTCGACCATCGGCCAGCTGGCCCGCGGGCTGCAGGCGCGTGCCGCGGCCGGCGGAGCACCGATCTCGATCCTCAGCTGCGACAACCTGTCGGCCAACGGCGCGCACACCGAGAAGCTCGTCCGCGAGTTCCTCACCGAACTGCCCGGCTCCGAGGGCTACGACGCACTCGCGTTCCTCGACCGCGCCGTGACGTTCCCCTCCAGCATGGTCGACCGCATCGTGCCGTCGACCACCCCCGAGCTGCGCACCCGCGTCAGCACCCTGCTCGGCGCCCGCGACGAGATCCCCGTGCCCGCCGAGCCGTTCACGATGTGGGCGATCGAAGACCGCTTCGCCGGCGGCCGCCCCGCGTGGGAGGCCGGCGGCGCCGTCTTCACCGACGAGGTCGGACGCTACGAGCAGATGAAGGTGCGGCTGCTCAACGGCACGCACTCCCTCATCGCCTACCTCGGTGCTCTGAGCGGAGCGGCCACGATCCCCGAGGCGATCGGACTCGACGGCATCGAGAGCGCCGCGCGCGCCGTGCTGCGTGACGAGTACGAGCCCTCGATCGAGGTGCCCTCCGGCGTCGACATCCGTGCGTACGAGAGCGAGCTGTTCGAGCGCTGGGCCAACAGCGCGCTGGGCCACCGCACCAGCCAGGTCGGCACCGACGGCTCGGTCAAGCTGCGTCAGCGCATCCCCGAGCCGGCACTGCTCGCGCTCGGCAAGGGCGAGATGCCGCACCTGATCGCTCTGACGGTCGCCGGCTACCTCTCGTGCATCGCTCCGCTGCCCGGGTTCGACCCCGGCCTGCACGCCGCCGCGATGACCGACGGCGCCCGCGAGCGCCTCGCCGGATTCGCGGCGAGCGCCCGCACCGGTCGTGAGCTCGCGCAGCGCGTGATCGGCGACCTGCACCTGTTCGGTGATGGACTCGGATCTCAGGATGCGTTCATCGCCCGCGTCGGCGAGCTCGTCGACATCATCCGGCGACGCGGCGTCGACGTCGCGATCGCGGATGCCGTCTCGGCATCCCGGACCACCGCATCATCACTCATCAGCGCAGAGGAGCTGCAGCCATGAAGTCTCTCGCCATCCACGGCAAGGAAGACATCCGCTGGGAGGACCGCGAGGTCCCGACCCCCGGTGAGGGCGAGGTGCGCCTCCGCGTGAACTACGTCGGCATCTGCGGGTCCGACCTGCACTACTACTTCCACGGCGCCAACGGCGAGTACACGATCCGCGAGCCCCTGACCCCCGGTCACGAGCTCTCCGGCGTCGTCGACCTCGACCCGTCCGGGCGCCTCGCACCCGGCACACCGGTGACCGTGCACCCCGCCCGCTACGGACCCGAGGTCCGGGGCCTCGAGAACCGTCCGCACCTGCGCTCCGGGGGCGACTACCTCGGCAGCGCCGCGGCGGACCCGCACCGTCAGGGCGGAGCATCCGAGCTCCTGATCGTCGAAGACCACATGATCCGCGTGCTGCCGGCCTCCCTTCCGCTCGAGCGTGCAGCCCTCGCCGAGCCGCTGGCCGTCGCGATCCACGCCGTGAGCCTCGCCGGTGACATCACCGGCATGCGCGTGCTCGTGATCGGGGCCGGCCCCATCGGCCTGCTCGTCGTGGCCGCCGCGGTCAACGCCGGAGCATCCGTCGTGGGCGCCAGCGATGTCCGCTCCGAGCCCCTCGACCGCGCGCAGGCACTCGGCGCGACCGAGGTCTCGCTCGTCGGCCGCGACACGATCGAGAACGAGTCGTACGACGTCGTCTTCGAGTGCTCCGGCGTCGGAGTCGCGCTCTCCTCGGCCGTCCGCGCGGCCCGCCGCGCCGGCACCATCGTGCAGGTCGGGATGCTGCCCAACGCCGACATCGGAGTGAACCTCGCCCCGATGCTCGCCAAGGAGCTCACGATCCGCGGTGCGTTCCGCTTCTCCACCGAGATCGACGATGCGATCGCCCTGCTCGCCGAGTCCGACGCGCTCGACTCCGTCATCTCCCACGTCATCCCGGCATCCGACGCCGTCGAGGCCCTCGAGCTCGCTCGCGACTCGTCCGCCTCGGCGAAGGTCCTGCTGTCCCTCTAGCCACACCCCTCCGCGCCCCCGCGCACCCCACCTGTTCCCGGTCCGAAGGAGTACCTCCCATGTCAGAAGCCCCGACGACGGCCCCGGCCGTCGATCCCGCCGAGAAGAGGTCGGTGCGCGACCTCGTGCGCGCAGCCATCTCCGGATGGCTCGGCACCGCCCTCGAGTTCATGGACTACCAGCTCTACTCGCTGGCCGCCGCGCTCGTGTTCGCCGACCTGTTCTTCTCGTCCGAGAACCCCGCGGTCGCGGTCGTCGCCGCGATGGCCACCTACGGCGTCGGCTACGTCGCGCGTCCCGTCGGCGCGTTCTTCTTCGCCCGTCTCGGCGACAAGACCGGCCGCACGAAGGTGCTGTTCTACACGATCCTGCTGATGGGTCTCGCGACCACCCTGATCGGCTTCCTGCCCACGTACAACCAGGTGGGTGTGCTCGCGCCGATCCTCCTCGTGCTGCTGCGCATCGCGCAGGGCTTCGGTGCGGGTGCCGAGATCTCGGGCGCGGGCGTCATGCTCGCCGAGTACGCACCGGCGAAGCGCCGCGGCATCATCGCCTCGCTCGTCGCACTGGGCACGAACTGCGGCACGCTGCTCGCCTCGGGCATCTGGGCGATCCTGCTCGTCGCCTACAGCGAGCAGGAAGTCATCGACTGGGCATGGCGCATCCCGTTCATCGGCAGCGCGGTCATCATGCTCTTCGCCATCTGGGTGCGCTTCAACCTCAAGGAGACCCCGGTCTTCGAGGAGCGCGAGGACGTCGTCGACGGCAAGGCCCTCTCCAAGGAGGACACGATCAAGCTCGCCACCGAGACCGGTGACGTGCGCACCCTCGAGGCGATGGAGCGCAAGCCCTGGAAGGCGTTCTCGATCGCCCTCCTGCTGCGTTTCGGCCAGGCCGGCAACTCGGGCATGATCCAGACCTACCTGATCAGCTACATCACCGTCGTGCTGCTGCTCGACCGCTCGATCGGCGTCAACGCCGTGATCGTCTCGTCGCTCGTCGCCTTCATCACCGTCCCGCTCTCGGGCTGGCTCGGCGACAGGTTCGGCCGCAAGCGCATGTACATGATCTGGGCGGTCATCGCACTCATCGTCATCGTCCCGACGATGCTCATGATCAGCAGCGGTGTCACGCTGCAGGTCTTCATCGGCTACGTCGTGCTGCACAACCTCGCGGTGATGAGCTTCGCCTCGCTCGAGAACCTGACGCTCCCCGAGCTGTTCGGTGCGCGCAACCGGTACACGTTCACGGCCATGGCACGCGAGATCGCCGCCATCGTCGCGACCGGCGCAGGCCCCGTCATCGCCGCCGCATGGGTGTCGGCCGCCACCGGCTCGTTCATCCCGATCATCATCATGCTGTTCATCTTCACCCTGAGCGCGCTCATCGCCTCGATCTGGATGCCCGAGGTCGCAGGCCGCGACCTGACGGACCCCCGCGACGCGATCTGATCGCCCCGCACCCACTCGGGGTGCGGCCGCGACGCTTGCGCTCGCGATCGCGCGCTACGAGCGCTCTCCCCGCAACCAGCCCAGGATGCCGCGGCGTGGGCGCTCCTCCCGAG
>NZ_JBEOUR010000113.1:0-6624 GCF_040302605.1 Microbacterium sp. NPDC097977 | reverse complement strand
CTCTCCGCACGAGGTCCTCGCATCCATGGGCAACTACATCTTCGACGCCGACGCGCTGATCGCTGCGGTCGAGGCCGATGGGGAGTCTCCCACCTCGGGGCACGACATGGGCGGCGACATCGTGCCGTACTTCGTCGACCGCGGCGAGGCCGGCTACTACGACATGAAGCAGAACGACGTCCCCGGGTCGTCGCCGCGAGACCGCTCCTACTGGCGCGACGTGGGTACGATCGACTCCTTCTTCGATGCCCACATGGACCTGATCTCGACCCTGCCGATCTTCAACCTGTACAACATGGAGTGGCCGATCCACTCGCAGGCGGTCAACTCCCCGCCTGCGAAGTTCGTGCGCGACTCCGTGGGGCGCATCGGCAATGCGATCGACTCGATCGTGTCTCTCGGGTCCGTGCTGTCCGGAACGCACCTCGAACGCAGTGTGGTCGGGCCGTGGACCCTTGCGGGCGGCGGTTCCACCATCACCGACTCCGTCGTCTTCGACGGCGTGCGCGTCGGTGCGGGCTCCCGCGTGCACCGCGCGATCCTCGACAAGAACGTCGTGCTCGCCGACGGGGCGACGGTCGGTGTCGATCGCGAGCGAGACCTCGCTCGGGGCTTCACGGTCACCGAATCGGGGATCACCGTCGTGGGCAAGGGACTCTTCATCGAACGCTGAGCCCGAAAGCTCCTCCGACGCCGCCCGGCGGACGATCACAGCATCCGTGGTCGTCCGCCGGGCGGCGTCGCTGTCGCTAGGCTCGAAGCCGTGACCTCTGCGCGCTTCCTCGTCGTCCTCGATGCCGATTCCACCCTGATCCGCAACGAGGTGATCGAACTGATCGCCGACGAAGCGGGGCGCCGCGCCGAGGTGCAGGCCGCGACCGAGGCGGCCATGCGCGGCGAGATCGACTTCGCGACGAGTCTGCGCTCGCGGGTCGCCGCCCTCGAGGGGGTCCCGGTCTCCGCATTCCCGCGAGTGCTCGCCCGGATCGAGCCGACCCCGGGGGTGCGCGAGCTGACCTCCGCCGTGCATGCACGGGGCGGAGTCGTCGGCGTCGTCTCCGGAGGTTTCCACGAGATCCTCGACGACGTGGCTCCGGGTCTGGGCGTCGACCGGTGGCGCGCGAATCGGCTCGACGTCGTCGACGGCGCCCTGTCCGGTCGCGTCGACGGCGCCATCGTCGACGCCGCGGCCAAGGCGGCGTCGTTGCGCGAGTGGGCGGACGAGCTGGGAGTCCCCCGCCACGCGACCATCGCCATCGGAGACGGCGCCAACGATCTGCAGATGATGGCCGCGGCGGGCCTCGGCGTGGCCTTCAACGCCAAGCCCGCGGTGCGTGCGGCCGCCAGCATCGTCGTCGGCCCTCAGGACCTGTCCGAGGTCATCGCGCTGCTTCCGTAGCGGATGTCGGCGGCTCGGTCTATCGTCGCCGCATGGACATCATCCTCATCCCCGGACTCTGGCTCGACGCGTCGAGCTGGAGCGACGTCACATCCGATCTCGAACGGGCGGGGCACGCGGTGCATCCGCTCACGATGCCCGGGGTGGGTGAACCCGCGGATCAGTCCTCGGAGATCGGCATCTCGGACTGGGTCGAGGCCGCCGTCGCGGCGGTCGACGCGGTCGTCGACACGGCGGGCGGCCCGGTCGTGGTCGTCGGTCACAGCGGCGGCGGCAACGTGGCGTGGGGCGTCGCCGACGCTCGTCCCGACGCCGTGTCGCGCGTGGTCTTCGTCGACACGGTGCCGCCACCGTCCGGCATGGGCATCAGCGAGTTCGAGGTCGTCGACGGCGTCATACCGTTTCCGGGCTGGAACCACTTCCCCGCTGAAGACGTCGACGACCTCGATGAGGCGACACGCGCCCGCACCGCACCCCTCACCGCCAGCGTCCCCGCTCGGGTGCCCACCGATCCGATCGAGCTCGCCTCAGGCGGCCGGCACCGTGTTCCGGTCACCATGCTCATGGGCGGCTTCGACCAGGAGACCCTCGAGTCCGAGCTCGCCGAGTGGGGGCCCTACGCCGACGAGTTCCGTGCGATCGACGACGTCGAGGTCGTGCGGATCGGGTCCGGCCATTGGCCGCAGTTCTCGGTTCCGAGTCGTCTGGCGACCCTCATCGATGCGGCGGTCGTCCGGCGCTGAGGTCAGTGCCCCATCCCGAGACCGCCGTCGACCGGGATGACCGCCCCCGAGATGTAGCCGGCGTCGTCGCCCGCCAGCCAGGTCACGACGCCGGCCACCTCGTCGGCCGTCGCGAAACGGCCGGCGGGGATGTTCGCCTTGTACTGCTTCTGCGTCTCCTCCGGCAGTTCCGCCGTCATGTCCGTCTCGATGAACCCCGGCGCGACGACGTTCGCCGTGATGCCACGTCCGCCGAGCTCACGCGTGAGCGAACGCGCGAATCCGACGAGCGCGCTCTTGGACGCCGAGTAGTTCACCTGTCCCGCGGACCCGTACAGTCCCACGACGCTGGAGATCAGGATGATGCGTCCGAACCGAGCGCGCAGCATGCCCTTGGACGCGCGCTTGACCACCCGGAACGTGCCGCCGAGATTGGTGGCCACGACGCTGTCGAAGTCGTCTTCGCTCATGCGCAGCAGCAGAGTGTCCTTGGTGATTCCGGCGTTGGCGACGACGATCTCGATCGGTCCGAGCTGCTGCTCGACCTCGCTGAACGCCGCGTCGATCGCGGCGGCGTCGGTGACGTCGGCGCGCACGGTCAGCGTGCCTTCCGGACCCTCGCCGCTGCGAGCCGTGACCGCGACACGGAAACCTTCGCTGACGAATCGTTCGGCGATCGCACGGCCGATGCCGCGGTTGCCACCGGTGACGAGGACGACGCGAGAACTCATTTCCACTCCTGATCTGGCCACTGCGGGTCGGGCCTGGTCGAGGACGATTCTATCGAGGATGCTCCTCCGCGACCGGCGGCACGTTTGACAGGGGACCTCGGTGCTGGAACGCTGAGCCTGACGAAAGGCACCACGTGAGCGACAACAGCATCCCCACTTCCTCGGGAGACCCGCAGCAGACCCCGCCTCCCGCGCAGCCGTTCGCCCCGGCACCGCCCGCTCCCCCGTATCCGGCGGACACGACGGGCCAGCCGACTCAGGCCTACCCCGGTGCTGCGCCGTCGATCCCCGGTCCGCCGCAGCCGTACGGAGCGCCTTCCTCGCAGCCCTACGCCGTCGCCCCGACCTACCCCGCACCCCCGCAGCAGCCGTACGGCTCGGCCGCTCCCGGGTACCAGACCTACGCCCCCGCGTACCCGGCGGCTCGTCCCGCCAGCGGACTCGCGATCACGTCGCTGATCTGCGGAATCGCCGGCGTCGTCCTCTTCTGGGCGGTGGTGCCGCTGCTCGCGTCGATCATCGCCGTGATCACGGGCCACATGGCGCTGAAGCAGACCAAGCAGAACCCTGCGATCGGTGGGCGCGGCATGGCTTTCGCCGGCCTCATCATGGGCTACATCATGGTCGCCTTCCTCGTCATCGGCATCGTGATGACGATCATCAGCATCGTCTTCTTCGGCGCCTTCACACTGCCCTTCATCTTCTCGTCCTGAGCCACATGAAGGGGCGCCAGAGCGTCCGCACCGGCGTAGGCTTGACTCATCGTGAAGAGCAAGTCGCAGGTCCCGGCTGTCACCTCACTGCCGCAGTCGCCGCAGGCCGAGGCGGACCACCGCGTGCGCCGCTACGCGCTCACGATGACGATCCGCATCATCTGCTTCGCGCTGATGATGTTCGTGCAGCCGTACGGCTGGTACACGTGGGTCTTCGCCGCGGGCGCAGCGGTTCTTCCCTACATCGCCGTCGTGTTCGCCAATGCGGGAAGCGACAGCACCGAGACCGCCGCGGAGTCCCCGGTGCAGCAGATCGAGGCGGCACCGCCCGCCAGCCCTGCTCCCATGGTCGAGGCATCGGATCCCGGCGTCTTCCTGATCCGCGAGACGCGTCGGGACGACGAGTGAGCGAACTGCAGTGCTCGCGCGCCGGATGCCGGAGCGCGGCCTCGAAGCAGGTGGTGTGGCGGAACCCTCGCATCCACTCCGCCGATCGGGAGAAGATCTGGCTCGCGTGCGATGAGCACGTCGAGTTCCTCCACGATTACCTGTCAGCTCGGGACTTCCCCGTGACCGTGAGAGATGGTGTCCCCTCATGAGCACCCGGCTCGGCCGCTGGACCGTCTACGTGCTGATCGCGATCGGATTCGCGATCGCCTGCGCGTTCCTGTCGAACTGGCAGTTCGAACGCAACGTGACCCGTGCGGAGCAGATCGCTCTCGTCGAGAAGAACTACGATGCGGACCCCGTGCCCCTCGTCGACCTCATCGGCGCCGACGGATCGCTCGACCCCGGAGACGTCTGGCACCCGGTGGTGCTGAACGGCGAGTACCTCCCCGACGAGCAGCTGCTGGTGCGCAACCGACCGCACGGCGGTACGAGCGCCTTCGAGGTGCTGGTCCCTTTCCGTGATGCAGACGGGCGGGTGTTCATCGTCGACAGGGGGTGGGTGCCGCCGGGCGAGGGCGATGCTCCCGATGCCGTGCCCCTCCCGCCGTCCGGTGAGGTCGAGGTCATCGTCCGCCTGCGCCCGGGCGAGCAGCTCCCGGCATCCGGTCGCGGTGCTCCTGAGGGCCAGGTCCCCACGATCAACCTCCCTGCGATCGCCGGGATGGTGGGGGGAGATGTGGTCACCAGCGCCTACGGTCAGATCGTCAGCGAGGACCCGAGCGGAGAGGGAACCCTCGGCGGGTTCGACTCGCCCACCGACGATCCGGGCCCGCATCTCTCGTACGCGATCCAGTGGATCCTGTTCGCCTTGATGGGCTTCGTGTTCATCGGATACATCATCCGCACCGAGATCGTGAAGCATCGCGAGGAGGTCGAGGGCGCACCTGCCCCCGTCAAGACGCCGCGTCGACGCGACAAGGATGCCGACGTCGAGGACGAGCTGCTCGACGCGAACGTCTGACCCGTCCGTACGTCTGAGCCGTGCGTGTGAGCGGCCGAGTCGATCCTGCCGCTCCGTCGACGCTGACGCTCAGTCGACCGTGACGCTCCGGGACCAGCCGGCACCGTCGGGGACGTACACCACCCGCGTGTGTCGGCGATCGCGGGAGCCCTGCCAGAATTCGATGCGCTCGGGGACGATGCGCCAGAGAACCCAGTCGCCGTCGGCCACGCCCGCGCGCGCGGCCGGAGATCGGGCGGCGAGGTCGGCGGCGCTCTCCTCCGCGCTCGCCTCCTCGACCCGACCGCGCACCCGTACGGCACGGACCTGAGGCTGCCACCAGAAGTTCAGCGCCGCTGCGGGAGCAGCGCTCAGCTGCGCGCCCTTGCGCGACGACCGGGTGCTCGCGATCGCCCACCCGCGCTCGTCCACGCGTTTGAGGATGAGCGTGCGCGCATCGGGGACGCCCGCCGCGTCGACCGTCGCGAGCGTGACGGTGTGCGGCTCCGGCACGCCCGCCGCAACCGCCGCGCGCAGCCACTCGCCGAAGAGAACCGTCGGATCGTCCGGCAGCGCCTCGGGATCCCACTGCGGAGCAGTCCCGGTGAGCGCGTGCCGCCCTCGCAGCCAGTCGTTCAACGGGAGGGTGTCGGAGTCAGAGCCGTCATGCGTCACGGTTCGACCCTATGACACTCGGCGCCGGATCAGGCGAGCTCGATGAGGTCCTGGTAGTCCTGGCTCCAGATGTCCTCGACACCGTCGGGCAGGATGAGCACGCGCTCGGGGTTGAGCGACTGCACCGCGCCCGGGTCGTGCGAGACGAGCACCACGGCGCCCTCGTAGTGCGCGAGCGCTCCGAGGATCTCCTCGCGCGATGCGGGGTCGAGGTTGTTCGTCGGCTCGTCGAGCAGGAGCAGATTCGCCGACGACACGACGAGAGTCGCGAGCGAGAGTCGGGTCTTCTCCCCACCCGAGAGGACACCCGCCGGCTTCAGCACGTCGTCGCCGGTGAAGAGGAAGGACCCGAGCACCTTGCGGGCTTCCATCTCGGTGATGTGCGGCGCCGCCGAGACCATGTTCTCGAGCACAGAGCGGTTGACGTCGAGGTTCTCGTGCTCCTGTGCGTAGTAGCCGACCTTGAGGCCGTGTCCGGGCTCGAGCTGCCCGGTGTCCGGCTCGTCGACACCCGCGAGCATGCGCAGCAGCGTGGTCTTGCCCGCACCGTTGAGTCCGAGGACCACCACCTTGGATCCCCGGTCGATCGCGAGATCGACGTCGGTGAAGATCTCCAGCGAGCCGTAGGACTTCGACAGCCCGGTCGCCATCATCGGGGTCTTGCCGCAGGGGGCCGGCTTCGGGAAGCGCAGCTTCGCCACGCGGTCTTCCTGGCGCACGTCGTCGAGTCCGGCGAGCAGCTTCTCCGCGCGGGCGATCATCTGATGCGCCGCGGCGGCCTTCGACGCCTTCGCACCGAAACGGGCCGCCTGCAGCTGCAGCGTCGTCGCCTTCTTCTCGGCGTTGGCGCGCTCCTTCTTGCGGCGCTCCTCGTCGGCCACACGCTGGCGCAGGTAGTTCTTCCAGTTCATGTTGTACGTGTCGATGATCTGACGGTTCGCATCGAGGTAGAACACGCGGTTGACCGTCTCGCCGACGAGCTCGACGTCGTGGC
>NZ_JBEOUR010000112.1:0-7262 GCF_040302605.1 Microbacterium sp. NPDC097977 | reverse complement strand
TTTTTTTCCCTTTGTTCTGGCGGTACGGGCGGCGGTAACCCCACCGCGGCCTGGGTATTACCCCAATAATTCATTGGCCGGGGCCGGGGGGGGGGGGGGGGCCCCCCGCCCGAAACCTGCTTACGCCTTGGCGTCTTCCGTACGGAAGGGGAAGCCGAGGTGACGCAGAAGCGCGCGACCTTCATCGTCCGTCTTCGCGGTGGTGACGACGGTGATGTCGAAACCGCGAACCCGGTCGATCTTGTCCTGATCGATCTCGTGGAACACGCTCTGCTCCTGGAGACCGAAGGTGTAGTTGCCGTTGCCGTCGAACTGCTTGCCCGAGAGACCGCGGAAGTCGCGGATGCGGGGCAGAGCGAGCGAGACGAGACGGTCGATGAACTCCCACGCGCGGTCACCGCGGAGGGTGACGTGCGCGCCGACCGCCTGTCCCTCACGCAGCTTGAACTGCGCGATCGACTTGCGAGCCTTGGTCACGATCGGCTTCTGGCCGGTGATCTTGGTGAGATCCTCGACCGCGCCATCGATCACCTTGCTGTCGCGAGCTGCCTCGCCGACACCGGTGTTCACGACGACCTTGACCAGTCCGGGGATCTGCATGACGTTCGCGTAGCCGAACTCCTCCTGCAGGGCCTTCTTGATCTCGGAGTTGTACTTCGCCTTCAGGCGGGGCTGGATCTTGCCAGCCACCGTAGCGTCGGTGGTTGCCATCAGAGGTCCTTACCTGACTTCTTCGCGTACCGCACGCGGACGGTGCGCTTGACGCCGTCCTTGGTCTGCTCCTCGACCCGGTGGCCGACCTTGGTCGGCTTCTTGGTCGAAGGGTCGACGAGTGCGACGTTCGAGATGTGGATGGACGCCTCGACAGTCTCGAGACCGCCCGTCTTGGTGCCACGCTGCGTCTGTCCGACGCGCGTGTGCTTGGTGACGTAGTTCACGCCTTCGACGATGACGCGGTTCTTGTCGGACAGGATCTCGAGGACCTTGCCCTGCTTGCCGCGATCTCCGCCACGCTCCTGCGTCGCTCCGGTGATGACCTGAACCAGGTCACCCTTCTTGATCTTCGCCATGACTTAAATAACCTCCGGCGCCAGCGAGACGATCTTCATGAACTTCTTGTCACGAAGCTCGCGACCGACCGGTCCGAAGATACGGGTGCCGCGGGGCTCCCCGTCGTTCTTCAGGATGACGGCGGCGTTCTCGTCGAACTTGATGTACGAGCCGTCGGGACGGCGCGTGGACTTGACCGTGCGGACGATGACGGCCTTGACCACATCGCCCTTCTTGACGTTTCCGCCCGGGATCGCGTCCTTGACGGTCGCGACGATCGTGTCGCCGAGACCGGCGTAACGACGCTTCGAGCCGCCGAGCACGCGAATCGTGAGCAGCTCCTTGGCGCCGGTGTTGTCGGCGACCTTGAGGCGCGATTCCTGCTGGATCACTTGGCCTTCTCCAGAATCTCCACCAGACGCCAGCGCTTCGTGGCGCTCAGCGGGCGGGTCTCGTTGATCAGGACGAGGTCGCCGATGCCGGCGGAGTTCGCCTCATCGTGCGCCTTGACCTTCGAGGTGCGGCGGATGACCTTGCCGTAAAGCGGGTGCTTCACGCGGTCCTCGACCTCGACCACGATGGTCTTGTCCATCTTGTCGCTGACGACGTAGCCGCGACGGGTCTTGCGGTAACCGCGAGCCGCGGAGTCGCGCACGTCGTGTGCAGCCGACTCGTGCCCTGCGGCCTGCGTCTCCACAGTCGCTTCCTTCTTGGTGGCCATCACTCAGCCTCTTCCTTCACGGCGTCGTCGGCGGAGTCCGCCTTCTTCGCCTTCGACTTGGTCGCCTTCTTGGCCGGAGCCTCGACCGGAGCGGGCGTCGCACGGATGCCCAGCTCGCGTTCGCGGATCACGGTGTACAGGCGCGCGATGTCGCGCTTGACCGCGCGGATGCGGCCGTGGCTCTCCAGCTGGCCGGTGGCCGACTGGAAACGGAGGTTGAACAGCTCCTCCTTGGCCTTACGCAGCTCCTCGACGAGGCGCTGGTCTTCGAACGTGTCGAGCTCTGCCGGAGCGAGCTCCTTGGTGCCGATCGCCATTACGCGTCGCCCTCCTCGCGCTTGATGATGCGTGCCTTCAACGGCAGCTTGTGAATTGCACGGGTCAGTGCCTCGCGAGCGAGTTCCTCGCTCACACCGGCGACCTCGAAGAGGACGCGACCCGGCTTGACGTTGGCGACCCACCACTCCGGCGAACCCTTACCGGAACCCATTCGGGTCTCGGCAGGCTTCTTCGTGAGGGGACGGTCGGGGTAGATGTTGATCCACACCTTGCCGCCACGCTTGATGTGACGCGTGACCGCGATACGAGCGGACTCGATCTGACGGTTCGTCACGTAGGCAGGCGTGAGCGCCTGGATGCCGTACTCGCCGAAGGAGACCTTCGTGCCACCGGTCGCCTGGCCACTGCGGCCGGGGTGGTGCTGCTTACGGAACTTGACCTTGCGGGGAATAAGCATCAGGCAGACGCTCCTTCTGCGACGGGTGCCTCGTTGCGCGGTGCACGACGACGGTCGCCACCACGGTCATCACGACGAGCCTTGGGAGCGTTGGCCTGCTCGCGAGCGAGCTCCTTCGCCGTCAGGTCGCCCTTGTAGATCCAGACCTTCACGCCGATGCGGCCGAAGGTGGTCTTGGCCTCGTAGAAGCCGTAGTCGATGTTCGCGCGCAGCGTGTGCAGCGGCACACGACCCTCGCGGTAGAACTCCGAACGGCTCATCTCGGCGCCGCCGAGACGGCCGGAGACCTGGATGCGGATGCCCTTGGCGCCAGCGCGCTGCGCGCCCTGGAGACCCTTGCGCATCGCACGACGGAACGCCACACGAGCAGAGAGCTGCTCGGCGATGCCCTGTGCGACGAGCTGAGCGTCGGCCTCGGGGTTCTTGACCTCGAGAATGTTCAGCTGGATCTGCTTGCCCGAGAGCTTCTCGAGGTCGCCACGGATGCGCTCGGCCTCGGCTCCACGACGACCGATCACGATGCCCGGACGGGCGGTGTGGATGTCGACGCGGACGCGGTCACGGGTGCGCTCGATCTCGATGTTCGAGACACCGGCGCGGTCGAGCTGCGTCTTCAGCAGGTTGCGGATCTTGATGTCCTCGGCGACGTAGTCGGCGTAACGCTGACCGGGCTTCGTCGAGTCCGAGAACCAGCGCGACACGTGGTCCGTGGTGATGCCGAGACGGAAGCCGTACGGGTTTACCTTCTGTCCCATTACTTGCTCGCCTTCTTGTTGCTGTCGCCCTTGGCGGCCGGGGCCGCCTCCGGCGTCGAGAGCACGACCGTGATGTGGCTCGTGCGCTTCTTGATCTGGAAAGCGCGACCCTGTGCACGGGGCTGGAAACGCTTGAGCGTCGTGCCCTCGTCGACGTAGGCGTTAGCCACGTACAGGTCCTGCTCGTCGAGGAACTCTCCGTCGCGATCCGCCTTGACCTGCGCGTTGGCCATGGCCGACGCGACAAGCTTGTAGATCGGCTCACTGGCGCTCTGCTGCGCGAACTTCAGGATGGCGAGAGCCTCCTGAGCCTGCTTGCCCTTGATGAGCGCGACGACACGACGAGCCTTCTGAGGGGTCACACGGATGTGTCGCACGCGTGCGATCGATTCGACCATCAGCGACGCCGTCCCTTCTTGTCGTCCTTCTCGTGGCCGCGGAAGGTGCGGGTGGGCGCGAACTCGCCCAGCTTGTGACCGACCATGGTCTCGGAGACAAACACGGGGATGTGCTTGCGACCGTCGTGGACCGCGATCGTGTGACCCAGCATGGCCGGGATGATCATGGACCGGCGAGACCAGGTCTTGATGACGTTCTTGGTGCCGGCTTCGTTCTGCACGACCACCTTGCGAAGCAGGTGATCGTCGACGAAGGGGCCCTTCTTAAGACTGCGAGGCATCTTCTCTTACTCCTACTTACGCTTCTTGCCGGCGTTACGACGACGCACGATGTACTTGTCGCTTTCCTTGTTGGCATGACGGGTGCGACCCTCAGCCTGGCCCCACGGGGAGACGGGGTGACGTCCACCGGACGTCTTCCCCTCACCACCACCGTGCGGGTGGTCGACCGGGTTCATCGCGACACCACGGACGGTCGGGCGGACGCCCTTCCAGCGCATGCGGCCGGCCTTACCCCAGTTGATGTTCGACTGCTCGGCGTTTCCGACCTCGCCGATGGTCGCGCGGCAGCGCGCATCGACGTTGCGGATCTCGCCCGAGGGCAGACGCAGCTGGGCGAAGTTGCCATCCTTGGCGACGAGACGGACGGATGCACCGGCCGAACGTGCCATCTTCGCGCCGCCACCGGGACGGAGCTCGATCGCGTGGATGACGGTACCCGTCGGGATGTTCTTCAGCGGGAGGTTGTTGCCCGGCTTGATGTCGGCACCTGCACCCGACTCGATGACGTCGCCCTGCTTCAGCTTCGCCGGCGCGAGGATGTAGCGCTTCTCGCCGTCGAAGTAGTGCAGCAGCGCGATGCGTGCCGTGCGGTTGGGGTCGTACTCGATGTGAGCGACCTTGGCGTCCACGCCGTCCTTGTCATTGCGACGGAAGTCGATGACGCGGTACTGGCGCTTGTGGCCACCACCGATGTGACGGGTCGTGATACGTCCCTGGTTGTTGCGACCACCGGTCTTCGAGAGCGGGCGCAGCAGCGACTTCTCCGGCGTCGATCGAGTGATCTCGGCGAAGTCAGCCACCGACGAGCCGCGACGGCCCGGGGTCGTGGGCTTGTACTTGCGAATAGCCATGATTGTCCTTATCCCCCGGATCAGCCGATTGCCGTGAAGATGTCGATGGTGCCCGACTTCAGGGTCACGATGGCGCGCTTGGTGTCCTTGCGCTTGCCCGTGCCGAAGCGGGTGCGGCGTGCCTTGCCGACGCGGTTGAGGGTGTTGACCCCTGCGACCTTGACGCCGAAGATCTTCTCGATGGCGAGCTTGATCTCGGTCTTCGAAGCGCGCGGGTCGACGAGGAAGGTGTACTTACCCTCGTCGATGAGCCCGTAGCTCTTCTCGGACACGACCGGCTTCAGGATGATGTCGCGCGGGTCCTTGTTCAGGGCCGTCTGGAGAACAGATGCCTGCTCGCTCATGCGGAGACCTCCTGGTTGGCGCCGGACTTCGAGGCGATGAAGCCCTCGAGCGCGGCCTGGGTGAAGACGATGTCGTCGGAGACGAGCACGTCGTAGGCGTTGAGCTGGTCGAACGTCAGCACGTGCAGGTTCGACAGGTTACGGATGCTCTTCAGCGTCACGTCATCGTTGCGCTCGATCACGACGAGCACGTTCTTCGACGAGACGACGTTGGTGAGGAAGTTCACCGCGGTCTTGGTCGAAGGAGTGCCGTCGATGCCGAAGGACTCGATGGCGTGGATGCGGTCCCCGCGGAAGCGGTCGCTCAGTGCGCCACGGAGGGCGGCGGCGATCATCTTCTTGGGGGTGCGCTGGGAGTAGTCGCGCGGCTTGGGGCCGTGCACGATTCCACCACCGGTCATGTGCGGCGCGCGGATGGAGCCCTGACGGGCGTTACCCGTGCCCTTCTGCTTGAAGGGCTTGCGGCCGGCACCCGAGACCTCACCACGACGCTTGGTCGAGTGGGTTCCCTGGCGAGCCGCCGCGAGCTGCGCGACGACGACCTGGTGGATGAGCGGGATGTTCGTCTTGGCGTCGAACAGTTCGGCGGGAAGCTCGATCGAGCCAGCCTTCTTGCCGTCTGCCTTGAGGACGTCAAGCGCGAGAGTGGAGTCAGCCATGATCAGGCACCCTTCACTGCGTTGCGGACGTAGACGATGCGGCCACGAGCACCGGGGACGGCGCCCTTGACGAGCAGCAGACCCTTCTCGATGTCGACGGCGTGCACCGTGAGGTTGAGGACGGTCACGCGCTCGCCACCCATACGGCCGGCCATGCGCATTCCCTTGAAGACGCGGCTCGGGGTCGACGATGCGCCGATCGAGCCGGGCTTGCGGTGGTTGCGGTGCGAACCGTGCGACGCCGAGACGCCCTTGAAGTTGTGACGCTTCATGACACCGGCGAAGCCCTTGCCCTTGCTCGTGCCGACGACGTCGACGAGCTGGCCTGCTTCGAAGGTTCCGTCGACGGTGAGCTCCTGGCCCGGCGAGTAGTCAGCGGCATCCGCGGTGCGGATCTCGGTGACGTGACGGCGAGGCGTGACGCCTGCAGCCTCGAAGTGGGCGGTCAGGGGCTTGTTCACCTTGCGCGGGTCGATCTGACCGTAGGCGATCTGCACGGCGTTGTAGCCGTCCTTCTCGGGGGTACGGATCTGGGTGACCACGTTCGCGGCGAGCTCGATGACGGTGACGGGAACGAGCTTGCCGTTCTCGTTCCACACCTGGGTCATACCGAGCTTCGTGCCCAGCATGCCCTTGGAAATCTTGGAGTTGATGTCAACCATGGCGGACCTCAGAGCTTGATCTCGATGTTGACATCGGCGGGCAGGTCGAGACGCATCAGCGAGTCGACGGCCTTGGGCGTCGGGTCGACGATATCGATCAGACGCTTGTGGGTGCGCATCTCGAAGTGCTCGCGGCTGTCCTTGTACTTGTGGGGCGACCGGATGACGCACACGACGTTCTTCTCGGTCGGAAGCGGCACGGGGCCGACGACGGTCGCGCCCGCACGGGTCACGGTGTCGACGATCTTGCGTGCCGACGAGTCGATGACCTCGTGGTCATACGACTTCAGGCGAATGCGGATTTTCTGTCCCGCCATTGTCTGCTCACTCTCTTTAAGCGTCTTACCGTCCTGGGCCGGATGACCCTGGGGCATTGGACGCACGTCGGCGCTGTTCGCGCCTCGGCACTCGAACGACTCTCACGAACCGATCTGCTGCACCACTGTTCTGCTGTCATCCCGCACGCCTCGCAGCGAGCGGATGTGCCCCACCCGCCGCACACGGCGGAGCCGTCGTGGAGGGAGTGTCGGGGCCGTCCTGCCACCCGCGGCCTAGGTCCCTGCGCTTCCGCGCCGCCTATGCACTGCCGTGATGGTGATCCGGTACACGCTGAGCGCGCCGGAATGTCGAACCTGTCTATTCTGCCACGGCCGATTTCACTTGTGCAAACCCGGGCGTGTCGCGGTCGCTGTGCATCTGCTGAGGGCGCGCCCAGCCGTCGGTCCGGCGCCTCTGATCGACACCGCCGACGGCCTCCTCAGCGCGCTGAGGAGAGCGGGGCGAGGCATCCCCATGCCTCGCCCC
>NZ_JBEOUR010000111.1:0-7492 GCF_040302605.1 Microbacterium sp. NPDC097977 | reverse complement strand
GCAGCAGGTGCTTGAGCGGCGTGCGATAGACGAGGCGCATGATCGTGCTCGAGTCGGACGCGAAGTTGGTCTGCACGGTGCCGGGGTGGAAGGCGACCGAGGTGAGGCCCTCGCCGTGGAACTTCGTGTGCAGGCTCTTCGTGAAGAGGACGTTCGCGAGCTTGGCATCGCCGTATGCCTTGTTCGCGCTGTACTTGGCGCGATTGTCGAGGTCGTCGACGTCGATGCGCCCGAACAGCCGGTGAGCGACGCTGGAGGTGTTGATGACCGCCGCGCGGCCGGTGCGCAGCTGCGGCAGCAGGAGGTTGGTGAGCAGGAAGGGCGCGAGGTGGTTGACCTGAAGGGTCTTCTCGTGGCCGTCGACCGTCGGGGTCTGATCGCCGAAGATGCCGCCCGCGTTGTTCGCGAGCACGTCGATGCCGCCGTCGCCGACGGCATCCGCGATCTTCGCGGCGAGCTCGCGCACGTCATCGAGCCGCGCGAAGTCGGCGGTGAACCACTCCGCACCTGTGTCGGCGGCGACCGCGCGCGTCTTCTCGACCGAGCGTCCGACGAGGATCAGCCGATGGCCGTCCTCCGAGAGCTGGCGGGCCGATGCCGCGCCGATGCCGTCGGACGCCCCCGTGAGCACGATCGTCTTGGTCGTCATGATCCTGCCTTCGATGGGCGATCGGATGCCGGATCCCCGGCGGTGCGGCTGCGCGCGACGTACACGGTGTTCGACGAGGTGCCGCCGGTGACGGCGTTCGCGAAGTCGACGACGTGAGCGACGACATCATCGAACACGGCGCGCATCGTGCCGAGGAAGTCCTCGTCGGGCGGGTCGTCCGACCACAGTGCGAACACTCCGCCGGTGGCGAGGTGTCGATCGAGCGATCGCAGGCCGTCGACCGTGTAGAGGTCGGCGTGCGAGGCGTCGAGCTGATGGCGTGGGGAGTGGTCGACATCGAGGAGGATCGCCGAGTAGTCGCCCTCGCCCTCGCGGGGTGCGGCGCGCACCAGCGCGAAGAAGTCGTCTTCGACCAGGCTCGTGCGGGGATCCTCGACGAGTTCGGCCGACACCGGAAGCAGCAGTCGCTGATGCCAGCCGATCACCGCGCCCAACCGATCGACCACGGTGAGTGAGGTCACCCGCGCGTCGCGCAGTGCCGCGACCGCCGTGTAGCCGAGCCCCAGTCCGCCGACCAGGACGGTGAGGTCGTCACCCGTGACGGCGGCGAGACCCAGATTCGACAGTTCCTCCTCCGCCACCGTGAACAGACTCGACATGAGGTACTCGTCGCCGAGCTTGACCTCGTAGATCTCCTGGCCGACTGAAGGATCCGTCCTCCGGCGCAGCATGAGCTCACCGATCGGGGTCTCCTGCCAGTCGAGCTCTTCGAATCTCGTGATCACTGCGCCGCTTCTCCGTCGTTCGTCGTCTTCGGGGGCAGGTGCAGCGGCTCGGGCATCGGCTGCGGGGGCGCGGCTGGAGCGGCGATCTCGCGCGCCACCTGCTTCTCGAGCACCTGCACGGCCTCGTCGCTCAGCAGGATCAGCCCTTCGAGCTCGTCGCGCACGCGACGGTAGGCGACGTTTCGCTCGGCCTGGGTCGCCGACTCGTCGACGGCGACCTTGAGCAGTTGCTGCGCGCGATCGAGTCTCTTGCGCTCTGGTTCGGTGAACGACGAGTCGCGCAGACGGCGGGCATCCTTCTCGGCGATCTCGAACGCGACGGCGTAGGCGCCCACCGCGTCGAGGTACTCCGAGACCTGCTTCTCGGTGACGGTCTGCTCGGCGGACGCCGGTCGCAGAGCATCCGCCGTCTTCTTGGCCCGCAGGAACGCCGCGACCAGGGGCTGGCGCCCGTCGCTCATGGCGGGGAAGGCGATCAGCTTCGCGACGTCGAGCTCGTAGTCGAGCCAACGCGCGGTGATCTCGTCGTGCTCCGAGAACAGCCGCTCGAGCAGCGCGTTTGGGGCCACGGATGCCGTCGTGTCGATGACCGCCGGGCCCACCCGCCTGGCAGTGCCGCCGCGCGCCTCGAGCTGCGCCGTCTTGATCTCCGCCTTCAGGCGCAGCGTCTCGAGGCGTCGCTCATGGCGGCGCTTCGCATTGCGCTCCCACGCCTTCGCCGCGCCGCCGGCGACACCCATGATGGGAAAGATGATCCACCAGGGCACGGTGCCGAGCCAGCTGAAGAAGGGTTCCATGATGCCCTCAGCCTACTTCTCGGGGTTCCCGCCGTCGCCGGCTCTCGGTGCGCCCGCCGGGGCGGGTTTCCGCTGCGGGCACACCGTCGGATGCCGGTGTGCCCGCGCCGACGCCGGTCCCCCGAGTGACGGGCGGGCACGGTTCCCGGCGGGCGCCGTTCACAATTCAGCACCGTTGGTCGACCGCCGGCGTCGCGCGCCGGACGATCCGCGGTTCGTCGGCGCTCGGCCTCGGGCGCGAGATTTTCCTTGCTGAATTGTGAACCACGTTCGCCGGAGCCCGCCCACTGGCGTCGCCGAAGGACGGCGCGGACCGAGTCTCAGCCGCGCTGAGCGCGCTCCAGGACGGCGCGGACCGAGCCTCAGCCGCGCTGAGCGCGCTCCACGAGCGCGACGAGCTCGGCGCGCGGCAGCGGGAATCCGTCGAGGCGACCGACCGGGAAGTTGCCGAGCATCTTGAGCATCTCGCCACCTTCGGATCCGAACTTCTCGGCGATGACCGCGGCGAACTCCGCCCCCACGACCGGGTCGACCAGCAGCTCTTCGAAGGACGAGCCGAGGCTGACCGGCAGCACGACCTCGTCACCGTCGATCGTGACGGTGGTGCGGGCGCGCAGATCACGGCTCGACGAGCCGAGGTCGATCACGTAGTCGCCGCCCTCGACGATCCAGCGGTCGACGCGCACGTCCCAGTACGCCAGCTCCGCGCGGCGAAGTCGCAGCTCGACCTCGACGGTCTCGCCCGACTCGATCAGCACCGACGCGAAGGCCTTGAGTTCGCGCGGCGGGCGCTGCACCGACGATCCGGGCAGGCTCGTGTACGCCTGCACGACCTCGCGGCCGGCGACCGTCCCGGTGTTCGTGACCGGCACCGTGACGACGACGTCGCCCGAGCCGTCGAGCGACGCCGTCGCGTCGCCGTACGAGAACGTCGTGTACGACAGGCCGTGCCCGAACGGGAAGGCGACGGGCAGGTGCCGTGCGTCGTACCAGCGGTATCCGACGAGCAGGCCCTCGCCGTAGAGAGAGTGGCCGTGCTCGCCGGGGAAGCTGCCGAAGGCGGGGGTGTCCTCGAGACGCAGCGGGATCGTCTCGGCGAGCCGGCCCGACGGGTTCACGACACCGAACAGCACGTCGGCGGTGCCGCCGCCTCCTGCCTGTCCGAGCAGCCACGCCTCGACGATTGCGGGCACCCGGTCGGCGAACGGCAGGGCCACGACCCCGCCGTTCGAGAGCACGACGACGACGTTCGAGGTGACTCCGAGCACGGCATCCAGCAGATCGAGCTGGTCGGCGGGCAGGTCGATGTGTTCGCGGTCGAAGCCCTCGGACTCCTCGTGCGCGGGCACGCCCAGGAAGACGACCGCCACATCGGCGGCGGATGCGGCGGCGACGGCCTCATCGCGCAGGGCCGCGGAATCTGCATCCGCGTCGGCGCCGATCGTGAAGCCGGCGGCGAACGCGACCTCTCCGTCGCTGAGCGCGCGGATCTCGTCGAGAGCCGTGTCGATGCGGGTCGGGTTGATCTGCGACGAACCGGCGCCCTGGAACCGCGGGGTGCGCGCGAACTCGCCGATCACGGCGAGTTTCGTCGACGGCTGCAGGGGCAGGATGCCGCCCTCGTTGCGCAGCAGCACGATCGAGCGGCCGGCGACCTCGCGGGCGAGCGCGTGGTGTCCGTCGACGTCGAGCGGGCCCGACGCCGCCGGGCGCGCCTGGGCCTTGCGGGTCAGGTCGAGCAGGCGGTCGACCACGGTGTCGACGGCGGCCTCGTCGAGGGTGCCGTCCTGCACGGCGGCGACGATCTCGGCATCCGTGCGTCCGCTGCTGCCCGGCATCTCGAGGTCCATTCCCGCGATGACACCCGCGACGCGGCTGTTGACCGCGCCCCAGTCCGAGACGACGATGCCCTCGAAGCCCCACTCGTCGCGGAGCACCGTCGTGAGCAGCCACGGATCCTCGGACGCGTAGACGCCGTTGATCCGGTTGTACGAGCACATGATCGTCCAGGGCTGGGCGTCTTCGACGACCCGCTGGAATCCGCGCAGGTAGATCTCGCGCAGCGTGCGCGGGTCGACGTCGCTCGAGACCCGCAGGCGGTCGGTCTCCTGGTTGTTCGCGGCGAAGTGCTTGAGCGATGAGCCGACGCCCTGCGACTGGATGCCGCGCACGAGACCTGCCCCCATCGCGCCCGAGACGATCGGATCCTCCGACATGTACTCGAAGTTGCGGCCGCACAGGGGCGAGCGCTTGATGTTGATGCCCGGGCCGAGGATCACCGCGACGTCCTCGATCGCGGACTCGACGCCGAGAGCGACGCCGACGCGCTCGGCGAGGGCGGGGTCGAAGGTCACCGAGAGTCCGACAGCGGGCGGGAAGCAGGTGGCGGGGATGCTGCCGGCAAGGCCCAGATGGTCGGTGTCGCCGCCCTGCTTGCGTAGGCCGTGGGGCCCGTCGGTGAGCATGAGGGAGGGGATGCCGAGGCGGTCGATGCTCTTGGTCGTCCAGAAGTCCGCGCCGCTGGTGAGCGCGGCCTTCTCTTCGAGGGTGAGGTCGTGGGCGCGCGCGCCGGTGGGCTCGGTCATGGGATTCCCTCTCGCCGTTGAGTCGGATCGGGCCGCGTCGAAGGTGCGGCATCCGCTCGATTCTCAAAACTTTAATCGTTATGGTTTTCTCCCACAAGGAACGATCGACATCTGCGGAGGAATCTCTTGCACTGAAAACCTGAACGGTCTAGGTTTTCATCCACGGGAGCGAATCTCCGGCATGTCGCGGCGTTGCGACGCCTTCGGACTCCCACCGGCCGAAGGAGGCAGGCATGAGCGGTTCCGCAGCGGGTACGCCGTCGGGGATGACGACGGCGACGGCGGTCGCACGGGAGCATCACTGGTTCGCAGAACCGACAGAGCCGGCGAAGAAGGGGTACGTCGCCTGGCTGATCATCGCGCAGTTCATCTTCTTCATCGCCCTGCTGGGGCCGGCCGTCGTCGGCATCGGGCTGAAGATCCAGGACCTGCAGAACGCCGGGGCGATCGCTGACGGCGCGGCGGGCTTCAACACGGCATCCGCGATCCTCGGTGGAGTGGGAGCGTTCTTCGCGACTGTCGCGAATGTGGTGTTCGGACGCGTCTCCGATCGCACGACGAGCCGATGGGGGCGCCGACGGATCTGGATCGTCCTGGGCACCGTCATCATGACGATCGGCTTCGTGCTCATGGCGCTCGGGCCGAGCCTGCTCGTCGCCACGATCGGCTGGGCCATCGCCCAGCTCGGCGCGAACATGACCCTCGCGCCGTTCGTCGCGACGATCGCCGACCAGGTGCCCAAATTCCAGCGTGGATCCGTCGCCGCGGGTCTCGGCATCGCACAGAACCTCGGCATCGTCGGCGGTGTCTACGTCGCCGGCTGGTTCTCGTTCAACCTCTTCATCGTTTTCGTGATCCCCGCGATCCTCGCGATCATCGCCATGGTCGTCTTCGCGATCGTGCTGCCCGACCGGGTGCTCCCGGGCCGGCCGCCGCGGATCAGCTTCCGCGAGGTCGTCCAGACGATCTGGGTCAGCCCGGTCGCGCACCCCGACTTCGCGCTCGCCTGGTGGTCGCGCTTCCTCATCACGTTCGCGAGCTTCGGGTTCACCACCTTCCGCTTCGCCTACATGGGCTTCCACCTGGGGGTTCCCGAAGAGGAGATCGGCCTGCTGATCGCGAACACGACGCTCGTCTACACCGCGGCCCTGGTGGTCACGGCCTGGATCGCGGGCAAGATCTCGGACAAGATCGGTCGGCGCAAGGTCTTCGTGTGGACCTCGACGGTGCTCTTCGCCGCCGGCACGTTCGCGCTGATCTTCATCCAGGACGTCCCGTCGTACTACGTCCTGGAGATCCTGCTGGGGGCCGCCTTCGGAATCTACGTCGGCGTCGACCTCGCGCTGGTCGTCGACGTGCTGCCGAACCCGGACGACTCGGGCAAGGACCTGGGCGTCTTCAACATCGCCAACGCGCTGCCGCAGACGGTGGCCCCTCTCATCGGAGGCCTCGTGCTGGCATCGACGGGCGGTGCCAGCGGTGCCGACTACACGGTCTGGTTCACGATCTGCGCGGTCGCGGCGCTGATAGGCGCCGCGGTGATCTTCCCGATCAAGAGCGTGAAATAGCGGGGACAGGGAGTGGCGACCGGATGCCTCGGGGGCGCATCCGGTCGTCACGGGTCTCCGCTCGAGCGTTCATCGGATTCTCCTAGACTGACGTCATGGCACGACGGGGGCAGTACGCGAAGGGTGCGGCGAAGCGCGCCGAGATCCTCGCTGTCGCGCTCGACGTGGTCGCCGAACTGGGCACCCGCAAGGCATCGAATCGGGAGATCGCCGCTCGCGTCGGACTCACTCAGCCGGGACTCATGCACTACTTCAGCACCCGCGAAGAGCTCTTCCTCGAGGTGCTCCGTGCGCGCGACGAGCGCGATCATCGGCAGTACCACTCTCCGGACGGCGCATTCGAGGGCTTCCTCGATGTCATCACGCACAACGCCACCGTGCCGGGACTCGTGAGGCTGTACGTGGAGTACTCGGCCGAGGCGACGATCGAAGGGCATCCGGCTCGGGCGTTCTTCGAGGAGCGCTTCGTGTGGGTGCGCACGCTGATGACCGAGGCCGTGCGTCACGAGCAGGCCGTCGAGCTGATGGGGCCGGACGTCGACATCCCCTATGTCGTGGATCTGGTCATCGCGGCCGCCGACGGGTTGCAGGTGCAGTGGCTGCTGGATCCCTCGATCGACATGGCCGACCGGCTCGCGCGCCTCTGGCACGGCATCCGCGCGACGTCGTGGCCGGCCGTCGTCACCTGACCTCCGACGTTCCGTCGATCGCAGCCGTGCACCCCTGCGGCCACGTTCCGCGTGCACGGAGACGCGCTTAGATAGCATTTTCCGTAATTACGAACTTTTGATAAGTTCGAATCATGGAATCCGAGAACGAGCGCGCGATCGAGCGCCGCCTGGCCGACCTCGAGCACGAGGTCGCGCGGCTCTCCGCCCTCGCCGAGGGGCGTATCGACGTCGTGCCTTCGGATGCTCCGGACCCCTCGGATGCTCCGGACCCCTCGGGTGCTCCGGGCTCGTCGGAGCTGGCGGATGTTCCCGATGTCCAGGATGCCGGTGCGGCGCCGGATGCCGCTGATACGCCCGCCGGCGCGGACGACCCGCTCTGGTTCGTGAACGAGCTCGGCCGACGCGTGCCGGGTGCGGTCATGATGGCCGGCGCGGTCGACACCGCCGCAGGGCCCGTCCGCTGGCAGTACGGCCTC
>NZ_JBEOUR010000110.1:0-7551 GCF_040302605.1 Microbacterium sp. NPDC097977 | reverse complement strand
CCCGAGAACCTCCCCGCGAACACGCCTCCGGCTCCCCCCGCGCCCCCCGCTCCCCCGGCCGCGGATGCCGAGACCGTGCCGGTCGCGCCGATCGCCGCCGAGTCCGCTCCCCAGACCCCGGCATCCGCCCCGGCATCCGCCCCGGCGAAGCCCCGCCGCACGCGTGCGCTGCTCATCGGCGGCGGGATCGCCGCGGCCGTCGTGCTCGTCGGCGGCGGGGTGGCCCTGGGCGCAGCCGTCGGCGATGAGTTCGGCGACGACCACGACCGCCCCTCGGTCTCCGACGGTCCTCGCGGCGGCGACGACCGCGACGCCGACGACCGCGGCGGACGCCCCGGAGACGACCGCGACGACGCCGAGCAGGGCGCACCCGCCGAGGGCGGGCCCGGCACGGGCGGACCCGCGGGTGAGATCGGCACCGATTCGGCCGACGAGATCGTCGCGATCGCGGATGCCGCACGCGGCGCCGCCGACGGCGAGGTCACCTCGATCGACGCGAAGCGCGACGGCAGCTGGGAGGTGCAGCTGACCGCGTCGGACGGCAGCGAGAGCGAGGTCCGCGTGACCGCAGATCTCGCGACGACCGTCGTCTCCACCGAGCAGGACGACGATGATTCCGCGCCGACCCGCACGCTCGATGAGGCGACCATCCGCGCCCTCGTCGACGCGGCGCTCACCGAGGCCGAGGGCCTGATCACCGATCTCGACGCCGACAACGACGACGTGAGCCCCTACGACGTGTCGGTGCTCACGGGCGATCGACGGTCGGTCGACATCGACTTCAGCGCCGACTTCGCCGTCGTCGGCACGGACATCGACGACTGATCCGCCGGGGTCGTTCCCGAGCCGCCGTCCGATCCGGACGGCGGCTCGCACCGTATCGGGCGATTAGCATTCAGACATGACGAATTCCGGCCGAATCGACGATGTCTCCATCGGCGGCGACATGATCCGCCTCGGGCAGTTCCTCAAGTTCTCGGGACTCCTCGACTCCGGTGGCGACGCCAAGGAGGTCATCATCGACGGCTACGTACGGGTGAACGACGAGGTCGATCGCCGCCGTGGACGCCAGCTGCACGACGGCGACCTCGTCACCTTCGAGGGCCGCACCGTCCGCGTCCGCCCCTGACCCCCATCCGGGGCGGCTCGTATAGCGAGCGGATGCAGGACGCGCAAGGCGGTAGGCGGTATCTCTCCCCCGGCCGCACGATGGACCCATGCCCCGCTCCGCTCGTCCTCTCGCGTCGTACGCGCCGATCGGCGACGGCAGGACGGTCGCGCTGATCGGTCTCGACGGGCGCATCGACTGGCTGCCGCTCCCGGGGCTCACGGATCTTCCCGTGTTCGCGAGCCTGCTCGACGAGCAGACCGGCGGATGCGTGGAGCTGCGTCCCACCGCAGAGTTCCGCACCGAGCGACGCTACGTTCCCGAGACGAACGTGCTCGAGACGACGTTCCACACGGATGCCGGTACGGTGCGGATCACCGACGCGCTCATCTTCGGCGTCGCCGGACGACTGCCCTGGGCCGAGCTCGCCCGGCGCATCGACGGCGTCGAGGGCGAGGTCGCGATGCACTGGCGCGTGCAGCCCGGATCCTCCCTGCAGACCGCCGCGCCGTGGGTGGAGCGCACCGCGCACGCCGACATCATCCGCAGCGGCGCCACCGCCCTGGTGGTGGTCGGCTTCGCGCACGGCCCGATGGCCACGACCTCGGAGTCCTCCGTCGGCCCCGAGCAGACAGGGTCGTTCACGACCTCACCGGGATCCCGGCACCTGATCGCGCTGGCGGCGACGCACGGGGAGCCGCTGCACATCCCCGATCCGCACAACATCGACCTCGGGGTCGACCGCACGGTGCAGCACTGGCAGCACTGGTCGTCGGTGTTCTCGTACGACGGCCCGTGGCGCTCGCACGTGCAGCGCAACGCCCTCGCGCTCAAGCTCCTGATCTACAGCCCGTCCGGTGCCATCGCCGCAGCGGCGACGACATCTCTTCCCGAGAACCCCCGTGGCGGGAAGAACTGGGACTACCGCTTCGCGTGGGTGCGCGACCTCGCGTACACCGCACACGCCCTGGTGCGCTTCGGGCTGCGGGAGGAGACCCACGCCGCCCTGTCGTGGCTGCTCCGCACGATCCGCGAGCAGGGATCCGACCTTCACGTCATGTACGCGCTCGACGGCTCTGCGGTTCCCGAGCCGCGCGAGCACGACGTGTCGGGGTGGCGCGGCATCGGCCCCGTCGTCACGGGCAACCCCGCCGGAGCCCAGCTGCAGCTCGGGGTCTACGGCGACCTGATGGCCATCTGCCGCACGTACGTCGATGCGGGCAACGTGCTCGACGTCGAGACCTCACGGCTGCTCGCGGACATCGCGGACCGCACCTGCGACGTCTGGCGCAATCCGGATTCCGGGATGTGGGAGCTCCCCGAGGAGCGTCACTACACCTCGTCGAAGATGGGGTGCTGGAAGGCGCTGGAAGATGCGATCGCCCTCGCCGACTCGGGGGCGATCCCGGGCAGCGCCGACCGGTGGCGGGCGGAGCGCGACCGCATCCGCGCGTGGATCGATGCGCACTGCTGGTCGGAGAGCCGCGGCGCGTACGTCTTCTTCGCCGGCTCCGATCAGCTCGACGCCTCGGTGCTGCTGCACGCCCCGAGCGGATTCGACCGCGGCGAGCGCATGGCGTCGACGATCGACGCCCTCAGCCTCGAGCTGGGCGCCGGGGCTCTGATGTACCGCTACAGCGGCGTCGCGGCGGAGGAGAAGACCTTCGTCGCCTGCGCCTTCTGGCGGGTCGAGGCGCTCGCCTGCGTCGGACGCCACGACGAGGCCCTCGCGCACATGGAGACGCTGATCGGGCACGCCAACGACGTCGGCATCTACGCCGAGATGATCGATGCCGACGACGGGGCCGCGTGGGGCAACACCCCGCAGGCGCTCAGCCATCTGGCCTTCCTCACCGCGGCGATGACGATCCGCGAGGTCGTTCCCGCAGACAAGCTCCGCGATCGCTGAGCCGGATCCCGATCCGGCTCCGTCGACCGCGCCCCGACCCCAGACCGAACGAACGAAAACAAGGAGAGGACACACCATGTCTCGTGACCAGTACACCTTCGTCAACCCCGCTGAGCTCTACTCCGACATCGAGCCCCAGAAGCAGCACATGCCCGAGCCCGGTCTCGACGCCGACCTCGCCCCGAAGGCCGACCTCGGAGAGGACAGCTACCGTGGCAGCGGGCGCCTGAGCGGCCGCAAGGCTCTCATCACCGGCGGCGACTCCGGCATCGGTGCGGCCACCGCGATCGCGTTCGCCCGAGAGGGCGCCGACGTGGCGCTCTCGTACCTGCCGGAAGAGGAGGAGGACGCGGCTCGCATCGCCGGCATCCTCCGCGAGGCCGGCGCGAACGTGGCCACCCTGCCGGGCGACCTCCGGGACGCGGAGTACTGCCGCACGCTCGTGGCCGAAGCCGTGGGCGCTCTCGGCGGCCTCGACATCCTGGTCAACAACGGCGGCAAGCAGATCTACCAGGAGTCGCTCGGCGACATCACCGACGAGCAGTTCGACGACACCTTCAAGACGAACGTCTACGCGATGTTCTGGATCACCAAGGCGGCGCTTCCGCACCTGCCTGCCGGGTCGTCGATCATCAACACCACCTCGATCCAGGCGTACTCGCCGTCGGGCATGCTCGTCGACTACGCCTCGACGAAGGCGACGATCAACGCCTTCACGAAGGGCCTCGCCGACCAGCTCGCGCCGAAGGGCATCCGCGTGAACGCGGTCGCCCCCGGCCCGATCTGGACGCCGCTGCAGCCGAGCGACGGTCAGCCGCAGGAGAAGCTCGACCAGTTCGGCGAGGAGACCCCGCTCGGACGCATGGGGCAGCCCGCGGAGCTGGCTCCCGCCTACGTGTTCCTGGCGTCGGCCGAATCCAGCTACGTGATCGGCGAGACCCTGAACGTGAACGGCGGCATGCCCACCCCGTGACGCTCGGCTGAGGTGATCCGGAGCCCCGCCGTGCGCGATAGCCCTTGCGCGGCGGGCGCTCCGGTGTCACTCTTGCGATACAGCTCTGTCGCGCCTGTCGCGGCAGCTGGGGTGCCGTCCAGATGGCGGCATCGGATGGGGCGCCCTTTCTGCCGCCTCCCCCGTGGTGGGGGCGTCCCGTCCTCCCCTCAGCCTCGCGGCAGCCGCAGCGTCACGAGCTGGAACGGTCGGAGCGACAGACGGAAGCCGTCGGCATCCTGACCCGACAGCGCGGCCGGCTCGATCTCACGCTCGAGCAGGTCGACCTCGCCGGCGTCACCGCTCGGGAATCCCACGGCGACCATGGCATCGGCGCGACGCCCGAGAGCCTCGTACAGGCGCACGATGACGTCGCCGCTGCCGTCCTGGGCGAGCTTGACCGCCTCGACCACCACACCCGGGTGATCGATCGCGACGAGAGGGTGCACATCGTCGGCGCCCACGACGCGACGCTCCGCGAGGTTCGTGCGGTACCCCTCGGCGATCGCATCGACGAGCTCGCCGCCGACGACGATGCCGACCTCCAGATGGTGCCGGCCCTGATCCTGCTGCGGGTCGGGGAACAGCGCCGCCCTCACGAGCGAGAGCCGCACGGTCGAATACGTGCCGCCGCTCTCGCGCGGGTGCCGGGTGATGTCGTGGCCGTAGGTGGAGTCGTTGGTGACCGCGACGCCGAAGTCGCTCTCCCCCACTCGGACCCATCGATGCGCCACGGTCTCGAAGCGCGCAGCGTCCCACGAGGTGTTGGTGTGGGTCGGACGCACGATGTGCCCGAACTGGATCTCCGAGGCGGCATGATCGGTGTGCACGTCGACGGGGACACTGAGCTTGAGCAGCTTCTGCCGCTCGCGCCAGTCGACGTCGACAGCCAGCTTCAGCGTGCGCGATCCCTCATCGAGACGGATGCTGTGCACCAGCGTCGATGCACCGAACGTGCGCGAGATCACCACGGCGCCGTCGACGATCTCGATGCCGTCCACGTCGAGGAGGTCGGTCACGTTGCGGCGGTAGTGCTCGTCGATGTCCCAGGCGTCCCACTGCGTCGGGGTGTCCCGGTGCAGCTGGAAGACGCCGGCGCTCTGACCGGCAGGCACGACCTCGCGCCCGCTCGTCAGGTCGATGATCGAGGTCAGCACACCGCGCGCGTCGATCGTCGCCCGCACGAGGCCGTTGTCGAGCACGAACCCGCCCTCCGCGGCGACCGGTGCGACCGGCACGACCGCATCCGCCTCGCCGATCGCCAGCGCTCCGACCGAGGCGTGCCCGTGCGGCGCCGCGTTGGCGACGAGGCTGCGCGTGCCCTCGCCGACCAGTGCCCGCAAGGAGTCGGCGATGATCTGCTCGAGCTCGACGGCGATCGCCGCGTAGTTGCGCTCGGCATCCTGATGCACCCAGGCGATCGACGTGCCGGGAAGGATGTCGTGGAACTGCTGGAGGAGCACGAGCTGCCAGAGACGGGTGAGCTGCTCGGCCGGGTAGGGGCGACCGGTGCGGACGGACGCCGTCGCCGCCCAGAGCTCAGCCTCGCGCAGCAGGTGCTCGCTGCGACGGTTGCCCTGCTTGGTGCGCAGCTGACTCGTGTACGTGCCGCGGTGGAACTCGAGATACAGCTCGCCGCTCCACACCTCGGGCGACGGGTATTCGGACTCGGCCTGCTCGAAGAACGCCCGCGGCGTGGAATGCCGGGCGACCGGCGACCCTTCCAGCGACCCCGCGCGCTCGACCTGCGCGGCCATCTCCCGGGTCGGCCCGCCTCCGCCGTCGCCGTACCCGTACGGCAGCAGCGAGACCCGCGCCCTGCCCTTGTCCTGGAAATTCCGCTGCGCATGCGCGAGATCGGCCTGCGAGGCATCCGAGTTGTACTTGTCCACCGGGGGGAAGTGCGTGAACACGCGGGTGCCGTCGAGGCCCTCCCAGAGGAACGTGTGGTGCGGCATCCGGTTCGTCTCGTTCCACGAGATCTTCTGCGTCAGGAACCACTTGGATCCCGAGGCCTTGATGATCTGCGGAAGGGCGCCGCTGTAGCCGAAGGAGTCGGGCAGCCAGACCTCGGGGGTGTCGATCCCGAACTCCCGGAGGAAGAACCCCTTGCCCTCGACGAGCTGACGGGCGAGGGCCTCGGAGCCGACCATGTTCGTGTCCGACTCGACCCACATGCCGCCGACCGGCACGAAGCGGCCTTCGCGCACGCGCTCGACCAGACGCTCCCAGATCTCCGGGTAGCGCTCCTTGATCCACGCGAACTGCTGCGCCGACGAACTGGCGAAGACGACGTCGGGGTTCTCGTCCATCAGCGCGAGCACGTTCGAGAAGGTCCGCGACACCTTGCGCGCCGTCTCGCGCACCGGCCACAACCACGCCGAGTCGATGTGCGCGTGCCCGACGGCATGCAGCACGTGCGCGCTGGCATGCGCCGGACTCGCCAGCACCGCGCGCAGCGCCTCCCTGCCCTCCGCCGCCGTGCCCGCGACATCATGCGGGTCGACGACGTCGATCATCCGATCCAGCGCCTGCACGATCTCCGCCCGTCGCGGCGAAGAGGCATCGAGCTCGCCGAGGAGCCCGCGCAGGATCACGGTGTCGTCGAGCAGCGACTCGACGGTCAGGTCGCGCAGAGCCACGTCCACGACCCGGAGCACGTAGATCGGATCGACGCCGGCGGTGTCGGGGTCACCGAGTCGCGTGGGGTCGAACGTGAAGATGCTGCCCACGTCGGGGTTGGATGCGGCCTCGAGCAGCACGTCGATGCGTCCGTCCGCCTGCACCGCTGCGGCGACCGCGTTGTTGAACGGCGAGATGCCCTTGATCGGACGCCCGTCGAGACCCCAGACGAGAGCCTCGGCCTGGAAGCCGCTCTGCCCGGCCGTGAAGCCGAGGTCCACGACCAGCTCTGCCCTGGTGCCGTCGGGGAGATCGCCGGTTGCCGTGCGCCACTCGGCCGGGACCTGCCCACTCACCCGGAACCACGTCGTACCCCAGGGGCGCCCCCAGGCGGTGCCGACCGCGGTGGGCGTGTAGTCCGCCTGCGCGGCGTCCGCGAAGGGCACCGGCTCACCCGGCACCTCCCAGGCGCGGACTTCGAGCGGGTGGCTCAGCCGGTGACGAGCCGGGCGCAGACGCTCGCGGATGAATCGGTCGATGCGCATCTCGATGAGCGCGGTGCGGTCGTGCATGAGTGGTGCTTTCTGGATCGTGGGGGTGTGCGAGGAGGCGGGGATCAGCCCTTGACGCCGCCGGCCAGCGCGAAGCTGCTGCCGGACAGACGCTGCACGAGCAGGTACAGGACGAGGATCGGCACGGAGTACAACGTGGCGAACGCGGCGAGCTGTCCGTAGGCGACCGCGCCGTGGTTGCCGAAGAAGGTGAAGATCGCGACGGCCGCCGGCATCTTCTCCGAGCTGAACAGCAGGACGAACGGGACGAAGAAGTTCCCCCACGCCTGCGTGAACACGAAGATGAAGACGACGCTGATGCCGGGGCGCATGAGCGGCAGGACGATGGTCCACAGCGCCCGCATGGCGG